>CALGNG010000198.1 GCA_937958735.1 uncultured Aquimarina sp.
GACGCCTTTAGCGGCCCTAACTTTGCTTTAAACACTGTTTTAAATGGCTCGCATCAGATTGCTCTGATATAAAAGTCTTGGAATAGCTATTATTTAGTAAATTTGTCTTTGGAATTAATGGAAAATTTCATGTTAGTATTTTAAGTGTTTCTTAAACCAATCCATGACCATTTTTAATTCTTAATTTTTCATTTTTAATTAATGCTAAAACGCCTATTCCTCTCTGAAAGAAATATGATGGTTGCCATTCTTCTTAATGCCATCACGATCTTTTTGTTATATTTCCCCAAAATAGCCTACCACGATACACTCCTACAGATCGATCATTTTTTCGTATTGGTCTTTTTGGTAGAGGCATTGGTGAAGATATTTATATTAAAACCCCGTAATTATTTCTCGTCGAGTTGGAATAAATTTGATTTCTTTTTGGTCATTGTTAGCCTTCCTTCCTTATTGCTGCCCTTATTACCGGATACTTCTTCCCTTTTATTATTAAGAATATTTCGCTTGGTTCGGCTATTTCGATTAATGAAATTTATTCCCAATCTAGGGATGATTATTGTTGGATTGGGGCGGGCCCTCAGAGCCTCTGTTTTTGTTTTAGTCGTGTTATTATTTCTTAATTTCATTTTAGCCATCATAAGTTGCCATTTTTACCAAGCTATCGCGCCCAATTATTTCGGTGATCCCCTAATATCTGCTTATACCATTTTTCAATTATTTACAGTAGAAGGATGGAATGAAGTAGCGGATGCTATTGCACTAAATACCTCCAACGAATGGTATGGTGGACTATCTAGATTCTTCTTTGTCTTAGTGGTATTGATTGGGGGTATTTTTGGAATGTCTTTAGCCAATGCGGTATTTGTTGATGAGATGACGATGGATAATAATAGAGGATTAGAAGAAAAAATAGACACAATGCAGGAAGAATTGGTTAAAATTCGAAGGGCATTGGAAGATAAGGATTCCCATAAAAGGGAACATTCAAATGAAAAAGATAGGTAATTTACTTCTAGCATCTAAAATATACAGACAAGACATCGTCCTAAGAATTTAAAACTAGTTCTACTCGAATAAAGGGATATTAGGAAGAATTAATATATTAGCGTTTATTTTATTTGCAGTAATGGTGACTAAGGCAAGCATCCGAGTTCACTTTTAAATCCATATAAATATGAATGACAAGACTAAAAACATTATTGGCTGGATTTTATCAGGTATTCCTATAGCCGTATTATTGGGAAGTGCCTTTGGCAAAATCTTACAAAATGAAGAATTAGTAGCTAATTTAAACCGCTTAAATATCGTTAATAATATTCCCGTGTTAGGGATTCTATTACTTTTTATGATTGGCTTATACCTATATCCTAAGACGAGTAATCTCGGCTTTTTCTTGTTATGTAGCTATCTAGGAGGTGTTATTGTTGGTGAAGTAGCCTTGGGAGAGTCTCCTCTTTTAGGTATTGGCCTAACAACTTTGTTCTATATTGGAACATTAATTCGTCGACCAGACATATCAGGAATCCGATTTTAGGCAAAAAATTAGATAGATTGTATACTCAGACAACCTTAATCATCTAATGTAAAATCTGCTTTCTGCCGTTAATTACGGTAATTCGATTATAAGAAATACAAACCTTTGTTAGTGAATAATATCATTAACAAAGTTTTTTTTGGGGTAATTTAAGGCTCTCCTGAAAAAAGGTGTCGGATATTTTGGTTTAGGTCAAATTCGATTAATTAAATATTAACGCACAGATATTAATATATAAAAAGTGTCGGACACCTAATTCTAAGTACCCTTTTTTCGGTGAAACCAATTTAATGTACTTATAAACAAAGAAATACTGTGCATTAGTAACATGTACACGATTTTATTATACCGCTCCACCTCTGTATTACTACTAATTCAAGCTGTAGAGCACTCCCCTACTCTACTACCTTCTTCCATTCTATTGCTAGCATCTTTGACAAAAAAAAGGATATAACATTGCTGTTATATCCCTACAAATATGTATGAAACTAAAGTTAAACTCAGATAATTGAAGAGTAAAAAAAATTACTCGATTACCACAATAATAGTAAATAATATAATTATATGTATAAAACAGATACTATAATTTGATTATTTCTGCTATTACAGAATATTGTAAGCTATAAAAGCCATCTCCCTTTGTATATGTTCCACATAGAACATATACTCTATTTTAGGAGATTTTAGCTTGCAAGATAGCGTTTTTATCTCCTTCTTTTTCTTGGCGGATAATACCCTTTTTTTGCCAAATCAGGACGAACTAAATGTTCAAAGATATATTCTACCATTTCAATTTCTTCAAAAAAACTATATTCTTTCAAAGCTCTGTGCAAATCGGCATCGATATTAAAGGAAGCTCTTTTTTTATCAGTAGGCGGAAAAGTCCCTTTTCCAGTAGATACCTCCTTCTTCATTCTTGTAGACACGGCCTTTTTAGGAGGTGTAACAGGAGTAGACGTGAGCGGAGTAGTTGTTGGAACAACCTCTGGCTGCTCCTTCACAATCGCTTTTTGTTCCACATTTTCAGGCGAAATACTAGAGAAATCACTTATTTCTCTCTTAAACGTAGGCATTATTACCTTCTGAGCCGCCTGCAAATCAGGTGCTTTATTGAAATCTACATCATCAAAGCTTTGCAATTGAATAGCGGGGGTTTTCTTTGTTTTCTTGATTGCCATAATATTATTTTAAAAAAGAGAATCGAGAACAGACCTACTTTTAGCAAAGGCAGGGAATAGAGATTTACAGTTCACGTACATTTTTCCAGTCTCTATAAACCAGTTCTACAATCTACCCTATTATTACAATGATTTTATTTTCTGTACTAATTCATTAACTACATTGGTTATTTCGGCCTTAGCTTTCGCATCACTATATTCATAAACGCCTTTACCATCATGTGTCACCTCTGCATAAGAGATCCGATTATGTAATCTTGATTTTAATAAGCGGTCACCAAATGTTTGTTCCATCGTCTCTGCAAACCCTCTATGTAAAGAAATCCGAGGATCAAATTCATTAATTATAAAGTAAACGGGTATTTTCTTTCCTTTTGTTATTTCTAGAGAGCGTATTTTTCTAACAAATTGATTAATCGTGTTCGTTTCTTGTTCTCCCTTCGGTAACAATGGAACAACTACCAAATTGCTCATTAAAACAATCATATCGGAAATAGGTACCTGAGAGGGCGGGCTATCTATTATAATCACTTCGTATTGCTCATTTAATTCCTGGATCTTAAAAGCAATCTCATCTTTATTATTCTCTTTGTAAACATCTAGTTTTATTAAATCGTCCTTTCTTTTACTAGCCCAACTAACAGAATTGGCAGAATCATCCGCATCTACAATACATACAGATTTACCTGCGTGTGCAAAACACACTGCTACATTTTCTGATAAAGTAGTCTTCCCTACTCCACCCTTATAAGATATAAATGATATTACCATGATTTTTTTTGATATAAAATACTGTTACTAAACACAGTTAATTTTCAATGTATTTATACTATAAACTTACATAAGCCCATAAGCCTATAAAGATTCAAAAATTATAAGGTCTTAATACTATTAAGAAATTCCTTAGCATATTTAAATCTAAAATTCCTTTTAAAGGGTTTTTAATGCCATTTAAAAGGATTTTATCTCAATTTCGACTAGACACCCTACTACATAGGGTGCATTCTTTAAAAGACCTATATTTTATAGGAGGCTATTCCTAGGATTTAGTTGGTAATTGTTTCCAAGAAAGAGGAACATATTTTATCCAAGTCCACCCTACCACTCTATTCTCAATCCTTAATCTTTATTGCTGTATGTAAACCTATATGTTTAGGTGCATCATTTTATGTAAAAACATAAAGCAATAAGCAGCGCCACACATAAACAAATAAGCAAGTATACATAGCTGTATGTACAGTCGTAAAGCAATAAAACAAAACTTATAAGCAGCTATAAAGCCGTAAAGCAATTTTTACGTAAATCCATAAAGTGGTACATCAATAAACAAATAAGTTTATAAAGTGATAAACCAAACTACACAGGCACCCATAAGGATATAAAGCAGATTTTATGTAAATCTATACATCCATACAGCTTTCTTTATGATTTTACGTAAATCCATATATCAATAAAACAATTTTTATGTACATCTATCAATACATAAGTGTATACACAAATATACACATAAAACTATAAAAACAAAATTATAAGCTTACTTTTTTACATAAAACAATAAACATTAGCACAAATAAACCCATGTTTATGTATTTACAGGCTTATGTAAATACATAAACCTAAGCAATAGAAAAAGATACGGCATTAACTTTATAGGCTTATGTAAGCCTATAAAGTTAATGCCGTAAAAAGATTGTGTAATTATAAATAGGGTAGTAGGGCTAAAATAAAATTTTGGAGATTGATCTAGTTAGTGCCAAAACAAAGTTTTAATTACACAATGAATATATTTTCTATAGGATCATGTAAAGAG
>CALGNG010000199.1 GCA_937958735.1 uncultured Aquimarina sp.
TATTTAATTACTGAAAATTATAGTATCTCTTTGATATACAATTACGGAATTTTAGAGCGTCAAAACCTACATACTTCAGTATTTCAATTGGGAATGAATTTAAAATTATAGTAGTCAAATAAAGTATAAAAAAACACTTTAAAATTGACCTCTTTAATAGAAAAAGTTGATAATTTTAAAAAAAACTAAAATATTCGAAAAGTATTAGACTTTTATAATCGGTATTATTTGAATTCATCTCGCAAATCAAATACTAGGTAGTATAGAGGTTTTTAATTAAAATTACACAATAAATTCATGATGGCTTATCTCAATGTCTTCATAACACAAAACAGGGGTTTCTTAATTACGTACAAACTATTAAATAAGTGTAAGACATCTATGCCATTCATAGATAGTCCAAAAAGTAATGATTCTTCTTTTTCTGTTGCATATATACGCATGGGGTCTTCTTCTCTCCTTTTTAGAAAAAAAATATAAGAATGCTGCTATGGATAACCATACCTATTTTCTAAAAGATTTACTTCGTTTTATAAAGCCTTTGACTCTATTTTTTGAGACTATTAATATAGAGGTTATTTATACTTTTAAAAATTGGAAAATCTTAAATAATAACTGTTATTCGATATTTATAACTACAAAAGACCTAAGACATTAAACTGTAAAAGTCTTTTGTAGTTATAAGGAATAATTATCTCTACCAATCTATAGGAAAATAATCTTTTAAAAATTTACCACACCAATGCTTTCCTGTATTAATACCATCTATAAGTGGATCCATAACCCTAGCAGCACCATCCACGATATCTAATGGGGGCTGGAAGTCGTGTACTTCTACTTTCTTTTTGGAAAGCTCTACAGGGTCTTCGTCTGTAACCCAACCTGTATCCACCGCATTCATATAAATACCCGATTTTGCAAAAGTAGCCGATGCGGTATGTGTAAGCATATTTAAGGCCGCCTTTGCCATATTGGTGTGTGGATGGCGATCTTCTTTCTTAAAACGATGAAATTTACCTTCCATAGCCGATACATTAATAATGTGCTTTTTTCCAGTGTTTTCTTTCTTCATTAAATTGGATAGGCGGTTGCATAATACAAACGGAGCTACAGAATTCACCAACTGTACTTCTACCATTTCCGTAGTTTCTATCTGTCCTAAAGTTAGCCTCCAACTATTGGTTTTTCGTAAATCTACCTGCTGTAAATCGGCATCTAATTGACCTTCTGGAAAGACCTCTTCTGTTTGTAATGAATTATCGAAACTGTATGGGATTTGAGAAAGTTCGGCAGAGTTGCGTAATCCAATACCGGGTTCTGGACCATGCCACGTAACAGGCAATACATTATTTCTACTGGTTTTAGAGGTATCGATGCTTAGATCAGATAACTCTTGTAAACAACTAGTATGGTCTGCTAATAATTTTTGTGCCAATTTAGGAAGTTGGTCTATAGGTAATTTTTCATTTTCCATTAAATGAAAATAAAAACCAGAAGGCCTACGTACGGTTTGCGCGGCATTATTAATTAAAATATCTAGCCTATCGTATTTTTGTTCTATGTAATTGCAAAAAATCTCTACACTAGGTATATGGCGTAAATCCAACCCGTGTATATGCAATCGATCACTCCATTTACTATAATCTTCTTCTTTAGCAAACCGAATGGCAGAATCTACAGGAAATCTTGTTGTCGCCACAACAGTAGCTCCAGACCGTAATAGTATAAGAGTTATATGGTATCCTATTTTTAAACGAGATCCAGTTATTACCGCTACTTGATCTGTTAGGTCTGCGGTTTGGAAACGCTTGGCATAATTTAAATCTCCACAATTGTTACACATGGTATCGTAAAAGTGATGTAATTTTGTGTATACTGTTTTACATACATAACAGTTTCTTGGAGATTCTAGCTCTGGGGTTTCCTTTGTTATTTCTTGTGGAGCCAATAGTTTTGGAGCAGAAAAGATTGTAGCTTCCCGTGCAGATCGTATTCCTGTTTCTTTTCGGGCATGTTTATCTCGAGCTATCATCTTACGTTTAGCAGCTTTTTTAGCATCTTTTCTACGTCGCTGAAATTCGTCGCGATTAGGTCGCGAAAGTGCTCCAGCAACCTTCATTAACTCTACTCTTTTTTCTTCTGACAGTTCAAAAAGTTGATCGGTATTGTTAAGTAATTTTTGTAGTGTCTCAATACAAGATTCTATTTCTTGATTAGGGATATTTTCACTCATAAAATTATAGTAATAAGCGTATTTTTCTTTTTATTAAAAAACAGAATCGAGCATAATAATATTTATTACCGCTCGACTTTTATTAAGACATCCATTTATTTAACCCACACAATATGCAAGATTCATTATATATTGTATGAATTATTAAAATAATTAGTCCAACTTTTTTACAAAGATAACTAAACAAAAGTATTTACTATTCTAGTATATAAATACGTACTTTTTTCTTTTTAAGTCTACTATTGTTTAAAGCATTTACCAAGCTATCTGCTAGCTTTAAGGGTACGGCTACAAAAGCACAGTCTTGTTTTAATTCTATAGTACCTAATTGATCTTTTTTTATATTT
>CALGNG010000200.1 GCA_937958735.1 uncultured Aquimarina sp.
ACTTAGAATACCTTGCTCTATTTCTTGAACTACCTGAAGTTTAAAAGATAAACTATAATCCTTTTGAGTACGCTTTACGTAATTTGATTCTCTTGATTCCATAAATAACATTTAACTGTAACACTATTTTAGGACGGGACAAAATATTATTAAAAAGCCTGTTACAAACTGTAACAGGCTTTTTTTGTTTTTATTCTCTGTGCTAGCTTTTAAAATAACTTGAAGTTGTTTGTCGAAATAGGTTTTAAGATTACACTAATTTAATAGGCTATGGCGTACAGATATGTATTAGCACCATAAATCTTTAAGGGCGAATACTTATAACGTCATATAAACTATCTTAAAACGGTGTTAGTTTGGGGAAATAAGTGGGTGTTCTATTTAAGTTCTGTTACACTAATCTTTTCTATAGTAACTTTAGCATCACCTATACCGTTTTTTTTGATATACACTTCAAAAGGTTCGTTAGAACTCATTAAATCATCAGAAATAAAATAAGAAAAATTAAGTTTAGCCCCCTTTTCTCCTAATGGATGTTCGTGATCGGTACCATCTCCATGCTCATGGTTTACACCAAAAAAAGTCATCATTCCTATAAATTGATCTTCTTTATTAGGATAACGTAAATACACCATGTAATAATCTTTAGGCTCTTTGTAAACAGCAATATCAAGATTAAGAACTAATTGTGAATTCTCTGTAGCGCTTTCTATAGATTTGTTAGAGCTTTTTAATAGTTTATGGGTTTTTTTAGCAGCTTTAGTAGTAATCTTATGTGTAAAAGATTCTCCTGCAATTGCCCTATCTATTGTTTGTTCCCAAACAATGGTCTCTTTAGGTTTGGGTTGTATGTCAAAAATTTTAGCGGTTTTTTTAAGAAGTTTATGCTCTACAGAAGCCACAATGGCATCTTGCTCATACAAAAGATTATCGTAGGTATAATCCATATTATATACTTTATTATATAATTCCGACATTGTGTAAGTAATGCGGCTACCATCGGGTTCGTAAAATTGATACTTCCAGGGTTGACTTTCTAGTTGATCTTCTGTCGGATTTGTGTGGCTATTATCTATTGCCAACCAAGAATCCCAAATGCGATCTACCATACTGTGGTGTAACCAAAATACAGGATCAAACCCAGCAGAATCTACCTGTGCCATTAGACCGCTATAATTATTTCTTTGATAAATTTGATTGTAATAAGATTCGGAAGGGTTGGCATATCCGCCACCTATAAGATTGTGCATATATCCATGTGGAGAAGCTTCCATTTTTTTGCTAAATCCAGCATTTCCTATAAATACAGGGTTGGTTTTTAGTTCTCTTAAAGCTAATCTAATATCGGCAATTTGATTATCCATCATTGGATTGCCATTATTTAAAATACTGTACCGTGCCGCTTCATATAAAGGACTATTTTCTGTACTTAATTTTGCGGGTATTTTATTATCGCTTATATCATAACCGCCATAATTCCAATACGGCAAGGCAAAATCTTCTTTTCCGGATAATTTACGAACAACCTTTTCTAAATGCCAAATGTACATGCGGTGCCACAGTAAAAAATGTAAGCCTGCCTCTGTGGTTCCGTTATGTGTGCAATCTGCCCAACCCCATAATTTATCTGCACTAGTTTGGTACTTTGGACACAGTTCATTATCACCATTTATTCTATTTGGAATATTATGCATGGCTCCCTGTGTGTACCAAGACAAGCCATTGGAGCAATCTAATTTTTTAATGCTATCAAAAGCTACCTCCATAGCGTTAAGGTCTGCTTGGGCTTCTATAGAATTTGCATTTAAACGGACGTATTTTTTATTAAATGATCTTTGACTATAGAGTGTTATAACTATAAAAAAAGAAGTTAGGAATAAAGTAAGTGTTTTCATAATGTTGGTTTTTGTGAATAGTAAAGTGTTTAAATACGTTTAATAGGTCTCGACATTAAAAGTTAGTATTTCAAAATATTCGGGATTAGCTTTATCATATAATTTAAATTGTACTATTGCCTTACTAATATGTTTTTTAGGAATTACATGGATAGCAATAAAACCTTGTTGGTCTGGTTGTAGCTTTTTAAATACAGAGCCTTTAGGTATTCCTATTTGGCAATTTCCATGTTGGCACATAGAACAATCCCATTCTTTAGGAAATGTATTTAAAATAGTTTCCCATTCTAGGTATATAGGTTGGTTCGAAATATTTTCTACCTTAATTTTAGAAATATCCAAACGTTTATTTCTTGCAAGACGTTCTATATTTGTAGGATTTCCTATTATTTTAAACGTAGCTTTTTCTTGCGCATAAATACTTAAGGAATAGAATAAGGTAAATAAGAAAAGTAATTTTAGTTTCATAACATAATAGATGAATTAGTAATTGATGTGAATTTTTTCTTTATGTTTAATTTTATAAGTTCTAGGTTCTATATAAGAATAAGTTAAGGCTGCTTTTTTTGTAATTTGTTTTGTAGAAATCAATAAATCTATACTATCGCCAGTCTCCAAATACACTACATGTCCCTTAGAATTAATACTTAATAGCTTAATATTTCCAGATTGGTATACAGGTTGTATGGTTTTAGGGAACTGTATTTCGTGTATATATAAGCCAGCGTTAATTAATCTTAGTAATATTGGCGAGGTGTTTTTTAATGCATTAGGTATAAGACCTTTAATTGTTGCAGTTGGTTTACCATTAATTAAGAAAATCTTGGGATGGTACTTGGGTAGAGGAAATTTATGGTATTTATTTTTATATTCTAAATCCATAAGGCTATTAGAATGCCAATTGGTATCTATTTCATGACTGCACCATAATACCTCTTTATAAAAAGATGCTTTTCTTGGGGAAACAATAATACAGCCAAACATTCCAGCCTGTAAATGGAAAGGATAGTTATCTGCACTGTAATAAAGATAAGTGCCAGGGGAATGCGCTATAAGAGAGTAATAGCCATGTCCCATATGGTAAATGGGAGTGGATTTAGAGGGTGTTTTATTTTCTTTATTTTTTTGAAGTAGAGGAATTCCTTTAATAGCTAAGCGATGAGGATTCCCCTGGGAAATATTCCAAAAATCAATAGCTATGCTATCTCCCTCGGTAGCATTAATAGTAGTTCCTGGCAAGTGTATGGATCCAGAAAGGGAATTACTAAAACCAAATACTCTAATCTTATAATTATTTTTTAAAGAAATTTCGCCCGTTGTTCGACCAATAATAAGCGAGCTGGTTTGTGCTAATAAAAAATTAGAAACACCTATGAATATAGATATACATAGGCAGTTTTTTAGTACTTTCATAGTTGGTTACTTCTATTAATAGGACTTATGTTATAAAGATATTCATTTTTTTTGTTAAAAATCTAAAAATCAACTAATTGTAATTTAGTGTTCTTATATAATGTAAAATTGTTTTACTTCTAATTTTTAGGATAGGCAGTTGTTGTTTATGAAAGTTGTTAACTAATAATAGCTTTTAATAATAGTATTAAAGTGATTGTATAGTTTAAAATAATAATTATAGGGACCTAATACCTAAAAAATGTTCAATACTTATTAAATAAGCTATTTGTAAAAGTTAATAAGATGCAAAAAGTAAAAAAGTGGCTTAAAAATTCGAAATGGATTGCAAGCCTAGCAGATGAAAGTGTAAAGGCTAAGTTTGAATGCGAAATAGAAAGAAGAGAATACGAGGTTTCTAATTATGTAAACAGTAGAGTAGTAATTCCTCCAGCTTTAATGGTAGGAGTATATAGAATTATTGGTCAAAATCCAGATAATCCAGATTCTTGTTATATAGGTAATGTAGAAATTTTTTATGACAGTAAAGAGTGGAAAGCAACTTGGAATATTTCGGGATTTACGCATAGGGGGTATGGCATGTTAGTAGATTCTAAAACATTAGTATTTAATTATTCTTATCAAGACGACGAAGGGGATACAAGAATGGGATTAGTAGCGTATACTTTTTTATCTAAAACAATAGTAAAAGGGGAGTGGTTAGAAGATGGCTTTCCAGAAAAGGGTATAG
>CALGNG010000201.1 GCA_937958735.1 uncultured Aquimarina sp.
ATGTAACACGTTTCCCTTATAACAATTTTTTATACCCAGAGGAGTGCGAAAATTATGCACAAATTAATAACGAAGAGGAATCTGAAGATTAATTTATTTAAATATTAGGGCTTTATATAAAGCCCTAATATTTAAACTAAAATTACTGTTTTTTAAGGAAAGCACGAATTAGAGTAGAAGCCTCTTTAGGGTACTCTTCTAACATAAAGTGTCCCCCATCAAAAAAGTGAGTCTCTACGTTTTTAAGATCTTTACTAAACGCTTCTCCTCCTTGTTTACTAAAAAACTTATCGTTTTGTCCCCAAACAACCAATGTTGGAGGCTGGTGCTCTCTTAAATAAGCTTGCCATTCCGAATATTTTGCAATGTTAGTACCATAGTTATCCAATAGAGATAGTTGTATTTTTCGTATGTCTTTTCTATCAAAAAAAGCCACATCGGATAAATATGATATCGGGTCTATTTTAGAGGGATCTGGAGCCCCCTCATAATACTGTGCTTTAATTCCTTCTGCAGAAATCAAATGATCTTTAAATTTGGTAAGCCCTTCCAAATCGTTATTCTTCATTAAAACACTTAGGTGCTGGGGCCATTCTCCTAGACCTTCCAAATACATATTTGCATTTTGCACAATTAAACCGCTTATTCGGTTTGGGTTAATGGTTGCCAGTCTCATCCCAATTGGCCCTCCGTAATCTTGCATCATTACATAAAACTTATCCATTTTTAACGTTGTAACAAATTTATCCATTACAGACGTTATGTTTTTAAATGTATACTCAAATTGGTCCATTGCAGGAGTATCACTAAAACCAAACCCTGGATAATCTGGCGCAATAATATGGTATTCGTTAGACAACTCCTTTATTACGTTCCTATACATATGCGACGACGATGGAAAGCCGTGTAGCATTAAAATGGTTTCTAATTTGGGGTCTCCAGCTTCTCTATAAAAAATGGAAACACCGTCTATTTCTATTTGTTTGTGTTGTATCGCAGCATACTTATTAACTACCGCAGCTATTTTTTCTTTTTCTGGAGCGTTTTCTTTTGGGCAGCTACAGGAAACAAGTAAAGCCATCGAAAAGACAATAGGGACTAGTATTTTTTTCATAATTTTTATTTTAATATTTTTTTTGTAATGTTTGTTACAAAATTTAAACTGAAAATTTATTTTAATAATTCTAAATTCATATTTATAATTTCCTCTATGTCCTTGCGGTTAGTATCGGTTCTTAAGGTTACATTTATACCATTCCAAAAAGTAATTAAATGTTTTGCTATTAATCTAGGCGACTTATCTGGACTTAAATAACCTGCTTCTTGTGCTTTAGTTAATGCCTTCTCAAAGTTTTCTTCAAGATTACAAAGTAATTGTTCCGATATTTTTTTAGTTTCTTCATCAAGGTTTGTCATTTCTACAATTGCATTACCTAAATAGCATCCATTCCTTTTTTGTTGATCGGTAGTACTAAGCAATAATCTAAAAAAAAAGCGAATAACTTCTATTGGATTTTCTGCTTGACTTAGTTTTTGGCTAAATTTTTCTGAGTTTGTTTTCGAAAACCGTAGCAACGATTTTTTATATAGTTCTTTTTTCCCGCCTTTAAACGACAAATAAAAACTACCCTGACCCACTTCCATAGCTTCCATAAGGTCTTTTGCAGAAGAGGATTTATACCCTTTACTCCAAAAAACTTGAGTCGCTTTTTCTATTAGCTTCTCCTCCTCATAATGCTTTGGTCTTCCTGCCATTTTTTTATTTATAACATTACAAATATATAATTTTGTAATGATTATTACAAAATAGATTGTGTTTTATTTATTTCTGGATCAATAGTTCTATTTTTAAATACTCCCCATAAATAATTAAGATT
The DNA here is from genome assembly GCA_937958735.1 of uncultured Aquimarina sp. Classification (GTDB taxonomy): domain Bacteria; phylum Bacteroidota; class Bacteroidia; order Flavobacteriales; family Flavobacteriaceae; genus Aquimarina. The sequence continues at coordinate 1,878 of CALGNG010000201.1, forward strand.
AAAACAATTTTAATTTAGGTCAAAATTCGCAAGCTTTATATCTTGCATGCACAAAATTTATCCATTATAATTAAGCTTTAAATCCAACACATGAAGATTATCTCCTACAACGTAAATGGTATCCGTGCCGCTTTAAAAAAAGGATTTATTGACTGGTTAATTGCCGCTAATCCCGATGTATTATGTTTACAAGAAATTAAAGCGCAAGAAGATCAATTGGATCTTTCGGTTTTCCATGAAGCAGGCTATAAATATTGTTATTGGTATAGCGCACAAAAAAAAGGATATAGTGGTGTGGCTATCTTATCTAAAACAGAACCTAAGCATGTAGAGTACGGGACAGGTATAGAACATATGGATTTTGAAGGTAGAAATATTCGTGCAGATTTTGATGGTGTTTCGGTAATGAGCATGTATTTGCCAAGCGGAACTAATAGTGCTCGTTTATCTTATAAGTTTCAATATATGGACGATATTTTAGAATACCTTACTGCTCTAAGAAACGAAATTCCAAACTTAGTGGTTTGTGGAGACTACAATATTTGCCATGAAGCTATTGATATTCATGACCCCATACGTTTAAAAAACACCTCTGGCTTTTTACCAGAAGAACGCGAATGGCTAGCTAAATTTATAGATAGTGGATTTGTAGATTCGTACAGAGAATTTAATAACGAGCCTCATAACTATAGCTGGTGGAGTTACCGTGCCAATGCTAGAAACAACAATAAAGGTTGGCGTATAGATTATAACATGGTTACCGCACCTTTAAAAGAAAAACTAACCAGAGCTACTATTTTACCCGAAGCAAAGCATAGCGACCACTGCCCCATTGTAGTAGAGTTAGGTCTTTAGTACAAAAAATAGAAGCTGCCTAAAAGATAATGACAAACATACATTACACTTTTAAACAGCTTTCTAAACCAATCAATCTCCCCACTAATTATTTTTAATTGCCTTAATAAAGACTTTATCTATTACTTTTTCTACAGTACTACTAGGAAAAGTAATATTTAATTGTATATCCCACTCGTTTGCGGAAATCTTATTTCCCTTAATACTTCCTATTAAAGCATCCGTACTTTCTTCAAAAGCACAAAAACATATTTTTCTCTGTATTATTTTAAGATCCCCTAATTCGTTATCGGCAAAAGAAAAGGTGTTAAGGTCTGAATCTATTTCGAATCGGATAACTTCTACAAACTCGTCGTCTGCTATTTCCAATACATCTTCGGACTCGAACCTATATTCGAATACTAGATTTTCTCCTGACTCTATGGTCGAGAATTTAGGAATATTATTTTCTGCTGGAACAATGTTTAAATTGCTGTTCTCAAAAAACTGAAAACTTACTTTTTCTTCTATTTTTTTAAAAACAGAAAAACAAGGGCCATCTTCTACCGTTATCCACTCGTTTTCTTCGCAAACAAATCCAACACCGTCTACGCAAACGCTTTTATCTTTACTGCTATCGCATTCGCAACCCATCGCATCTACGACAGCAGCTAATTCTACATTTCTAGTAGGCGAAAAACACAAAGGATTATCATCTTCGCTACTGCAAGAACTTAGAATTAATAATATACATGCTAACTTTAAAACATTTCTCATAAAAAGGTGTTGGCTTTAATTATATAACTAAGAGCTCTAATTAAGAGAAAGGTTGCGTGAAGTTTTAAAAAAACACGTTTTTTTTATTCTGTAACAAAACGAGCATCCGCTTCCATTACTTCTTTACAGTTCGAACAAGTACGTAAATCTTCGCTACCGTAGAAATGTTTAAAATGCTTTAAAAAGTCTATTTCTATATCATTCAATTTAAAATACACTTCGTAAAGCTTGGTATTGCAATGATCGCAAAACCACAGTAAACCATCTTCTGCTGGCAAGTCTTTTCTTTTTCTTTCTATAACCAAACCTATAGAGTCTTTGTGCCGCACAGGAGAATGAGGCACTTTTGCTGGGTGTAAATACATGTCTCCAGGACCTAATTGCATGGTTTTTTTAACTCCTTCTTCTTGTATATGTACTTCTATGGTACCTTCTAGTTGGTAAAACAACTCCTCGGTTTCGTTATAATGATAATCTTTACGGGCATTAGGTCCTGCAACAATCATTACAATATAATCTCCTGCATCTTTATATAAATTTTTATTTCCCACAGGAGGTTTTAAAAGACCTCTATTTTCTTCTACCCACTGCAATAAATTAAATGGTGCTTGTATAGACATAATTATTATTTAAAATCTTGTATTGTTCTATAAAATCAAGAAATAATCCATAGTTAAACGGTAAGTATTTCCTCTTCTTTTTAAATCTAAGGTACTAAATCGTTACAAAAAAATTAAACTACATTTCCTTAACAATTATTTGTTTTTCCTATTATTATACAAATTTCTTACAAGAAATAGCGTTTTTACACAAAATATCGATCTTCCGTAAAATATACTTGTTAAACTACGTAGCATAAATTAATCACAAAAACAAGACTATATATTATGATTATATACCTTTACACTACTGTAAAGTTATATTATTAATTACAAATATTAAAAATGATATTACGTCCTAAATATTTTATCCTATTAGTTTCTATACTAACCTCCTTACACTTAAGTGCTAAAGATTATTATGTTTCTAAAGACGGTAATAACGATAATTCGGGTACAAAAGATGCCCCCTTTAAAACCATCCAAAAAGCCGCTAATGTAATGTCCTCTGGAGATACATGCTTTATTATGGAAGGAGTCTATAGGGAGCAAGTAACTGTTAAAAACAATAATGTTACTTTTCAAAACTATGATGGTGCCCATGTAACCGTATCGGGTGCCGATTTAATTACGGGCTGGACTGCCTATAAAGATGGTATCTACCAAGCCGATTTTGATGGTGCCGAAACAGAATATTCTATGCTTTTTGCAGAAGGAAAACACGAGCAAATGGCACGTTGGCCAGATAACGAAACTTCTGAAATGATGGAGCTTCAAAATCCTAAAACAGGATATGCACGATGTAATAACAAAGTAGGTGGTGGTCCAACAAGAGATGTTACTTTTTTTGATGATCGCTTAAATAGTTTTCCTGTAAATCACTGGGAGGGCGGTATTTTTAGACAAGCTGGTCCTTCTATTAGAAATGCTAGAATGGGTATTGTAGCTTCTTCGAATGGTACAGATCTTAAAGTAACTCCTATTACCGATTTGTGGTTAACCGCAGATGGAGGAAACAAGCCTGGATCGGGAAATGGTTTTGGTTTTATATTACACCTAAATGCTTTAGATAGAGAAGGTGAATGGTTTGAACAGGATGACAAGATTTACTACATGCCTAGAGATGGTCAAGATCCTAACGACTTAGAAATTGAAGCTAAAAATAGACGATGGGCCTTTGTTATTAGAAACCAAAACAATGTTACTATTACAGGAATTAACATTAAGGCCGCTGCTTTAGAACTTAAAAACGCCTCTAATTGTAATGTAACCAAGTGTTCTGTAAAATACTTATTTCCATTTTTAGTAAGAAAAGGCTTTGGCGCTTCTTATACCGAACTAGGAGGTATTTTTATAAGCGGAAACAATAATACTTTTAAAGATTGTTATGTGGGCCATACTTGGGGTAACGCATTTTCTATCCAAGATGGAAACCGCAACACTGTAGAAAATTGTCTTATAGAAGATATTGGATGGATTGGATTATTTACCGCTTCGGTACAAAATAGAGGTTTCGAAACTCAAATTATTAGAAACACCTTTGGTTCTAACGGAAGGTTCCACATTAGATCCGATAAAAAGATAGATATTTTAAACAACGACTTGTTTGATTGTATGAAGATGGGACAAGATGCTGGTTCTATACAAATAACCAATGGTGGGCGCGCAAATTATGGTAAAACCTTTGATATGGAAGGGGCGCAATTTGCTTACAATAAAATACACGATAGTAGTACTATAGACTGGGATGGAAACAAACAATTTGTTTTGGCTTTTTACCTAGAAGGTTGCTCCAACTATACGGTACACCACAACCTTATTTACAACATTAAAACCGATATTGTACCCGATGGGACTTTTGCATACCTAGGCCCAAGGTATACGTCTGTTGTAAATGCACATTACTACAACAACACTATAGACAATATAGATTTTTATATGCGTGTTTGGAATAGAACGGAAGAGGCTGCCACTTTTGGAAACGGTAGTTTAACAAACGTTAGATTCTGGAACAACTTAGTGGATGGTACGGCAAACGATTCTAACCTAGGTCGCCCTAATCTATTAATGGACATTAGTGTTATGAATGAGATGAAGTTTAATAGAGCCGAAGTAAATGGCCTTTTTAGAAATGCAACTAGAAATAATTACCAACTAAAAGCTGGAGCTGCTGCCATAGACCAAGGGCGTATTATACCTGGTTTTAGCGACGACTTTGAAGGAGCTGCTCCCGATCTAGGTTGTTACGAGTTTGGACAACCTATCTGGACTGCTGGATCTACTACTACAGAGGAAAGCTTTGATAAGGTAATTACAGATCCTACTTTATCTATAATAGATAACGAAAAGAAAAAGTTGACTTTCAATATTTTCCCTAACCCTGCGAAAGATCAAATTTTTTCCACTTTTGGAGATACAAAAACTACCGTACAGATTTTTTCTCTAACAGGTAAAGAATTGGTAAACATTACCAATTACACTGCTAACGCACCTATAAATTTACAAAATTTTAGTGCAGGCTTATACATTATTAGAGTTAGCAACAAAACCAAAACGGCTACTGCCAACTTTATTAAAAACTAATTCCCCAACCAATAATAACCCTTAATACCCCTTTTTCTTTAGCTAAGCCTAAAGGAAAAGGGTTTTTTATTAACTAAAAATTGCATAATATTGGTTTTAATTTCTTCGCTACCTCTTAGAATTTTAAATTACATCCCATAAAACCAATTTATTATTTCTAGTATATATATCCATATTCCGTTTTGCAAAAAGGCTTGTCATTATTGTGATTTTCACTTTTCTACCACCTTGTCAAAAAAATCGCTAATGATAGCTGCTTTGTGTCAAGAGATTATCATGCGAAAAACCGAGTTTGAAGGGCAAACCGTAGAGCACATTTATTTTGGTGGGGGCACCCCATCGGTATGTACTGTCTCAGAAATAACACAAATTCTAGATACGATCTATCTTCATTTCAGCGTAAGCGAAACCCCAGAAATTACTCTAGAAGCCAACCCCGACGATCTAACGGAAGAAAAAATAAAAGCCCTCTCTTTAACTAAAATAAACAGACTTAGTATTGGCGTGCAATCTTTTTTTGAACGGGATCTTACTTTAATGAACCGTGCACATAATGCCCAAGAGGCACTAAAAAGTATAGAGCTGGCTAAAATGTTTTTTGATAATATTTCTATCGACCTTATTTACGGGATCCCTGGCCTAAGCAACCAAGAGTGGTTACAAAACTTAGAACAAACTATAGAACTAAACATTCCACATATTTCTTGTTATGCCCTAACTGTAGAAGAAAACACGGCACTGGAACGCTTTATTAGCAAAGGGGTAATCTCCGCGGTTAGCGACAGCCAAGCTTCCGAACAATACCATTTATTAGTAACTACTTTTGAAGCTGCAGGCTATACAAACTACGAGTTCTCTAACTTTGGTAAAACGGGTTACTTTAGCGGAAACAATACCGCCTACTGGCAACGTAAAAACTATATAGGCATAGGCCCGTCTGCACACTCTTTTAATGGCATCCAACGCAGTTGGAATATTAGTAATAATGCCCAATATATAAAAAGTATCCATACTGGCATTCGTCCTTTTGAAGCGGAACATTTATCTAAAACCGACAGGTTTAATGAATATATTATGACTGGCTTACGTACCATCTGGGGCGTTTCGACCTCTAAAATTACTGCGGATTTTGGGGTTTCCTATACCTTACATTTTGAAAAATTCGCCCAAAAATATATTATCGATGGTTTATTGTCCCAAACAAATAACGATTACCATTTAACTAAAAAAGGCAAATTTTTTGGCGATGGTATTGCCAGCGATTTATTTTTTATCGATACTACATGCCTTAATTAATTAGACTATACTTCTATTTTTATAACTGGAAAGGGTTTAATATCTTTAAAATATGGAATTATTATTTATTGGACTTGCCATTGGGACTATTGCAGCCTATGCTATCTTTTCCAGATTTCAATGGGTTAGTAAAAAGAAAAAAGTGTCTTCGCAGGCCGTAATCCTAAAAGACAAGATTAGAAAAGTATGCAAGCTTATCTCTGTAGAAGGAGATTTTGCAGAAATTTACCATTACGAGAGTGTCCGTGAAAAATTTTTTGATATTCTTTTAGGCAAAAAGAAAGCCTTAATTTTAATTGATGCTAAAGCCCATGTGGGTTTTGATTTATCCAAAATTAGAATGGACACCAACGAAAAAACAAAAACCTTAAGCCTTACTCACTTCCCTCAGCCAGAATTATTAACTATAGAGACCGATTTTAAATATTACGACAAAAAAGAAGGCTGGTTAAACCCTTTTAGCTCTAAAGATCTTACCGATATTAACAAAGAAGCTAAACAGTATATTATTGCTAAAATCCCGCAAAGCGGCCTAATTTCTGAAGCTAGAAAGGAGGCTTTAAACACCATACTACTAGCAGAAAGTCTAGCACAATCTATTGGTTGGAAAATAGATTATACTGCTTTAGAGCTGAATGACACGATGGAAGAATTAAAAGAACCTACTCAAATTTTAATTGATTAACATGGATATTGAAGCCATTAGAGTCTATTGTTTGTCTAAAAAAGAGGTGAGCGAATCGTTCCCATTTGACGAGTCTGTTTTGGTTTTTAAAGTCCTTACCAAAGTATTTGCCTTAGTAAATATAGACCAACGCCCTTGGTCTGTAAATCTAAAATGCGATCCCGAAAAGGCAATGGAATATCGTGAGTGTTATCCAGAAATAACTCCTGGATACCACATGAATAAAAAACATTGGAATACCGTGAATTTCGAAGGGGCTTTACCGCCTATTTTTCTACAAGATCTTATAACACACTCTTACGAAATGGTCGTCTCTAAAATGACTAAAAAAGATCGCAACAAAATTGCCAATAACTTAAACGGTTAAAACAGAAAATAAAAAGTCCAAGATTTGAAAAATTCTCAAATCTTGGACTGGAAAAACTAAAGTAAATTTAAACTACTCTATAACAATACTCTTAGTCGTAAAAGAATTATCTCCTTTAGCTATTTTTAATAAATAATGCCCTGGAGCATACCCACTAAGTTCTATATTGTTGGTGTTAAATGTCCCCACAGTCTGGCCTTCTAAGGTGTATAATATAGAAGCAACGATGTCTGGCGTTCCGTTTATTTGCAATACATTACTAACAGGGTTAGGGTAAACGGAAATGGTTTTTGATGTTGCGGTAATGGATTTACTGCTACTTCTAATACCTGCTAATTTTCTACGTTTTAATCTTCTAACCGCATTAGCTACATTAACAAATTTACCTATAGATTCTTTTGCCGCTGGAACAGTAAAGGGTACTGTTGCAAAATTTTCGTTTTGTCTTGCAGTACATCTAGAATCTCCAAATGCTGGATCAGTATCGCAAAAATAACTATCTCTTCTATCTAGTTGCTTATTTCCTGTAGCGACTATTAACTTTCTCATTTCTTGAGAGGTTAATGTAGTCCCTAATCTATTTTTCGCGAAAGACTGTATAATAGCGACTCCTGCAGCCACTAATACAGTAGCCAAGAGGATCCTGCAAAATTATTAGTGTAAGTAGCTAAGGGCTTGTTAGAGTTTCTTTGGAAATTTAAAAATCCATTAAAATCTGTAGTGGAAACATCCATACCGTAAGAAAACACATCTACTCTTTTTCCAATTGTAGTAAAACTATCTGCAGACCTATCTACCGTATCTCCCGACCCAACTACTATAGAGCCATCGTCTTCACTATTTACATAATTAATTATTCTTTTATTATCGTTTTTAGGATTGCCTAAATTGGTTCCTCCATCCCCAGCACAGGTTACTACTACAATACCTTTATCTGTTGCTTTTTTAACTATATCGTATACTGGCTTAAGAACTGTTACAGGAACACTACCTGCACCAAACTCAAAACTGTTTCTAATATTAGCGGCTAGTTGTATTACAATTACATCTCCCCTATCTAACTTATTCATCGCTAACCTAATAGCTTTAGTTGCCGATGCAGCAAAACTTGTTATCCTTTTGTTAGGATCAAAACCATTTAGTCCAGAAATCCCATACATCTTATCTATACCGTAAGCACCACCTGTTATTCCAAAACCATTGTTTCTTGCAAATATAACTCCACTACCTGCTGTACCTAGTGCTTTTAAGGTATTTGCTGGACTTTGTGAGGCTACTCGTGTATCTACTTTATTACTAAGGCCTGTAGGTCTTGATAAAATTTCGAATTTATTGGATCTTAAATCTTCGTGCTGAGAGAAATCTCCAGCAATAAGCGCTACTTTTATAC
>CALGNG010000202.1 GCA_937958735.1 uncultured Aquimarina sp.
TTAATACTACTTTTCCAAAAGTGGAGTCGATAGCATTCCAAAGATTACATAATTGCTGTAGTTCATTTTCTCGGCCAATAATTTGTTTATCGGTGTCTTGTAAGCTTAGGTTAGAAAAAGCTTCGTCTCTATGCTCTCCTATTAAAATGTATAAGTCTGCTTTTTTGTTAGCAGTAAAAGTAGTAGTTTTAAAGGGTTTAAAATCTAAATAAGGATCTAATAATTTTTTAGAATTTGGACCCACTAGTATGGCGCCAGGAGGGGTAGAGTAAAGGAGGTTAAAGGCGGTGTTAATAATTAGGCCTTCTGGATCGCTTTTATGTTTTATAAGTGCAGCTCCTGTATTTAAGGTTACTCTTATATCAATTTCTGTTTTGTAACGTGTTTTTAATAATGCGTTTCTTTTTTGTATTAAACTTACTAATTCTAATGCTGTTCTACCAGCGCGTCTTACATCGTTGTTTTTTGCTAGTGGATAGCCAAAATACATTATAATGGTATCCGCCATTATGCCAGATACATGAGCGCCAAAACCTAAACCAATATCTTTACAAAACTGTAATTGGTCTTTTAAAACCATTTCTAAGGTTTCTAAATCTAGAGAAGAGTCTTCAAACTCGGATTCTGTAAAGTTAAGTTTTAAACATAGTACGGTAAGTTGTCTTTTTTCGCTAAGTGGGTTTTGCCAAGCAATTTGATTAGCTTGTGTAATATCATGGGCAAGGGAAGTTATGGTGTTTGGAGATTGAGTCTCTCCTACTATGGTATTAAAATTAATCGAAAAATATTTTTCTGCAATTTTAAGGGCACTAGTATTTCGTAAATAAGTGTCTTTTTGGAGTACCTCTTTTAGTATAGAAGAGATAGGATGCATAGCAATAAAAGAGGGGATAAGGATTGGATTGTTATCCAATTGCTTTTGAAAAATTTCGGCAATGCTATCCCCATAAATTACGGGTTTACCTGTAAGGCATTCTAAAAGAATTAAGCCCCATGCATATAAATCGGATTTTGTGGTTATAGGTTCGCCTCGTAGTTGCTCTGGTGCACTATATGCAGGGGTGCCAAGTACCTCTTTAGTTGCGGTAACAACAGGTTCTCTATTATTTATAAAATCTAAGGTAAAAGAACTGGTTCCAAAATCTAAAATTTTTACGTAGGACCGGTTTTCAGTCTTAGTAATCATTATATTATGGGGTTTCAAGTCTCGATGGGCAATACCTTTAGCATGGGCGCTAATTAAACCATCTAGAACCTGTCCCATTAGGTATCCAGTTTCTTCTGGGGATAGTCCTTTTTTTTGTTGTATTAATTCTTTTAAATTTTGTCCAGATATATATTCAAAAACAGCAAAAGGAATATCGTCTTTAGAATAGCCTTTATCTATTAGTTTTACAATATTAGGGTGGTTAATTTCTGCACATAGCTGTGTTTCTGTTTCGAAACGTAAGAGTTGTTTTTTGGAAGCAGTACTGTATAGATTGTTTAGTTTTAAAACTTTTATGGCAACGGTTTGGCCAGTACTTAATTGCAGGGCTTTATAAACAATACCATATCCCCCTTCTCCAATAGGCTTCACTATTTTATAGTTGCTTAGTGTAAAATTAGGAGTAACGGTATTTAACGGCATATCTATTATTTAGATGAAAAGTGTTTTTGGAAGCAGCTTTAAGTGCTTTAAGGTAAAATTTCGCCTATAGATTTTTCTTCTTTTATAATTTGAAAATAAGGATGTGAAAATCGTAACAATTTAGGCCTACGTTCTATAATGTTAGAAAATAAATTACCATAAGGCTTAATGTTTAAAAGTAATTTTCGAACACGGTGTATGTTTAAATTTACGTAATAAATATCAATTTCCTTATTAAGCTCTTTACTTAGTTCTTCCAATAATTCTTCTACCATAAACCAGCCTTGATCTATGCTAGTATACCCCATTTTAAAGTCGTTATAGCGTTTTCTAGCTAGGGCAAGTAGTATGTAATTATGTACCCGCTCTCCAAGGTCAATTTTTTTATTTTTTATAATTAATTTTAAATTAATATGCTCTTCGTCTGCACTTAAGATAAATTGAAAATAAGCATCGCTAGACTGGAAGCCCATGTCCATGGTGTCTTCTAAAGATTTGTTTTCGAAAAAGGCATAAGATTTATTATTTAAGAGATATTGCTGGTTAGGAGTAAGGTCTTTAATAATTTCTTGTTGTTCTAGTTTCCAACCCTCTCCAGATTGGTATATAGAATACTCTGGATTTTTTTCGTTTGGAAAGGTATAATAACTATCTAATTCTATAATTTCTTCGGAGCCATCCAAGGCCTTTAAATAACTATTGGGAGGAAGGCAATCTAATACTGTCCAAGAAGCAGAAGGATCTTCTCCAAATTTAATATTAGTATCCTTTTTTATAGCAATCGTAGCGTTGTTTAAAAATTTACCATTAATTAAAGTGCCATTACGACTTTGATCTTGGAGATGCCAAGAGTTGTTTTTCCATAATATTAAAGCATGAAATTGTGATATATCTGGGCCAGATAAATAGGTGTTAGAAGTCTGTTGGTTTCGTCCAAAGGTGTGTTGGTTATTTAGATATATAAGTTGTTTTGTAGCGGTATTTTGGATGGTAGCCATAATACATTGGGTTTGAGGGGTTGCTTAAAAGTGTGATATCCATAAAAATACAAGTTTTTAACACCTCTTTGTGAAATATTATGAAATATTTTTTTTGAGGTATTAATTTATCTTTGAAGGCAAGTAATTGGCAGTAGTATTTTTAATGCTCGATTAAATTTCTACAATACCACAATGTGGGGATTGGGTGTTGTTTTTGTAGGTTGTTACATTATAATAAAAAAGATCACTCCTATTAAGGGGTGATCTTTTTTATTAGTTTTATAATCGCTAAAAGACAGATTATAAAAAGAAATTTAATAATTAGTTTTTAAACACTAAACCAATGTTAAAACCTTCTTCTTTACTAAAATTTCTTCCATCTACAGTAAAAGTATATCCTCCAGAAACACCAATATGTTGTTTGTAAACAGGTACGTAAGCGGAAAAGGTTAATGTAGTATAATCAATTTCGGTCTCTGGAAGTGCAGCAGCTTCTCCTGCCTCAATAAACTCTGGGGAACCTATATCAAAACCGCCATCAGAATCTTGAAAATCAATTTCGGAGTGTACATAAAAATACTTGTTAAAGTAACCTAGTTTAAAAGCATAAGTATAAGCATCTGGGATATCAAATTTATTACTAATTCTATAACTATAACCCGCTTGTGCCTCTACAAAAAGTTTAAAAGGTGTTTCGTAGTGCAATAATAAATCACTGTTTAAATTAGTAGATTCGTTACCTAAAGAAATAACACCTCCCCCTTCATAATCGCTTAAAGGAAAAGCAATTCCTCCAGCAGCACCTATGTTTAAAGAACCATAACCAGTATCAAAATCAGCTATTTTTCCTTTTAAATAAATGTTTAAATCTTGCCATCCAGATATAGACGAAACCTTTAAAACAGGATCGATAGCATTCCCTCCGTCAACTTGAATGTAAGGAAGGCTTACATCTATAGAAATACGGTCAGTAATTCCGTATTCAAGGAAAAGGTTTATAATATCGGCTTCAATTTCTCCAAAGTTACCAGGGTTACCTTCGTTTTTTACGGTTCCTCTATAGAATTTATCGTAAGATTTACTAGTATAACTTGGTGCAAAAGTCACCTTGTTTTTTTTAGGATAAAAGCCACTAGTAAAAATTTGAGAATGTGCGACAGTAAACTGTAATAGAAAAAAACCGATGAGTAGGTGATAAGTGTTTAATTTGTTAAACATTGTTATAAATTGTTTTAAATGAATTTTATTAGTCACGCTTTTCTCAAGACAATTACATCATAGTATTTGTCTTTCAGGTAGTTAATTGAGGGTGTCATAATTATTATGTGTAAAAATTGAATTTATAATTTCTTTTACGTGCTTTTATTTGGAAGTATGTAGTTAATAAGTCAAATTTTTGTTTAATTTTGAATTAGTTTATTTTTAACATATTGGTACATAATATGTTAATTTGTAATAATATCCTTACATTTAATTCTTTTTTTGTATTTGAGGTGATTTAGAAATCGAGAATGCTAAAGAAGAGAGGATAGTAATAAAATAAAGAGTCAATCAATTAAGTTTTTAAATTCTGGGGGGGAATTATAACTTAATCAGTGTGACTCTTTAAAAATCTAGTTGTTTTAATAAAGTAGCAGTAATTTTGTATAAATAAGCTGCTACTTTTTTTTAGATTTAATTATTACAATCTAATTAGATATCACCTCCTTTCTATTACCTAGGTGATCAAAAAACAATGCCTTTTTTGCCATGTTTTTTTTGTAATAATCAATTTTTATATTTTTGTAACTATCATGTTTTACGGCAATTACTATGCCATCGAAGCGTTGGCTTGTAGAGGTTGCTAATTCAATACCATAAGTAGCTTCTACTTTAGAGGGTAAAACATGATTGTCCTGTACGGTTACATAAATCCCTTTTCTGTATAACGCCATGTATAATGCTACAGCTTTAGAGTTTTCTATTTTATTAGTATTTGCTTTGCTTGTAATGCCTTTTAATAAAATACTATAATTACCTTTTTTAGGTTTTTGTTGGACCAAAGCCTCTTTAATTTTATTAGCAACAGCATTAATATCTATTTCTTTTTCTGTTTTAATTACCTTAAGTATGGTTATGTTTTTAAATACGTTGGTAAGTAAAGCCTGTGTATCCATATCTCTACTTATAATTACTCTTTTAGAAGAAGTAAACGGGAAAATTGCCGTAGTACTTTTTGTGGTATACCCTGTTTTAAAGTCTACATTATGCTTTAGTCCAGATGTTTTTTCTAAGATAGCAATATAAAAGCCTATTGTTTCTTTAGAGTTATCCATATTTTGGAAAACCACAACATCTCCTGTTTTTAAAAACTGTGCCACTTTTGTCGTATATTCTTTTAAAGGAAACAAATCTTTATTATTAAGATTACTAGGAGTTGTAATAATATAAAACTGCGCAGCAGTTAAAAGGTTATCAATACTAGTAGCAAAAAAATCTTTACTTATAAAATCGGTAGTATCTATTTTTTTGTAGGGGTCTTTTTGTTGTTGGATTACAGTAGTAACATCTCTATTACTATCGTATCCAATTACTCTATATTTAGAAGCCATTTTAAGAGCTAAACTAAGTCCTTCTTTTCCTAATCCCACCACAGCAATTTTTGCTTCTTTGGTACATAATTCAGTAAATAATGCACTGGTGTTTATTTTTTCTGTATGTATATGTAGAATTCCCATGGTAGTATGTTTTAAAGATTATATCAGCTAAATTATAACATAGTACCCCCTATTTTTTTGTTTTTAGGTAACTGTAGGTTTACTGTAGATCAATGGTAGTTTGCTGTCGGTAAACTGTTTTTAGGAATTTTAAATTTTGTTTTAGAAAAGAGAGACAAGACTTTAATCTTAATCTAATAAGGGGCTTAATGGGTAAAAAATATTTTCCATTCGTCGACACTTAAAGGTGATCTACCGATTAAAAAAGTAGCTTTATCGAAAGAGATAGTATAATTTAAAAGATTAAAATATTTTTGTAGGAAATTAATAATCAAGGACTTAAATTAGAACTAATGAAACCTATCTCTTTTTTACTTATAGAAGACGACTTAATAGAGACTCTAAAATTTAAGCGTGTTTTAGATGCTTTAGAAACTAAGCATAAGATTAAAGAAGCAGAAAATGGAGAAGAAGCTTTAGAGCTATTAAGGAATAGCAAAGATTTGCCAGATGTAATTTTGTTAGATCTTAATATGCCAAAAATGAATGGAATTGAATTTTTGAGAATTTTAAAAAAAGACGAAAAATTAAAATACATTCCAGCTATTATATTATCCACTTCCAACAACCATAAAGACATCTTAGAATGTTATAAAATAGGAGTAGCAGGATATGTAATGAAGCCTTTAAGATATGAAGAGTATACCATGAAAATTAAAAACTTAGTGGCGTATTGGAGTAGTAACGAATTTATAAAAATATACTAATGAAGGGTATTGTATTTACAGAGTTTTTAGAATTAGTGGAGAGTAAGTTTGGCCTAGAAACAGTCGATACAATTATAAATGATTCCGACTTGTCTAGTAAGGGAATCTATACAGCAATAGGAACTTACGATTTTGCAGAAATGCTAAGCTTACTAACCCACCTAAGTACCCATACAAATATTTCTATAGACGATTTATTATTGGTTTATGGCGAACATTTTTTTGATGTATTAGCAGCTAGTTATCCACAACTAATAGATAAGTATGAGGATCCTATAGAATTACTTTCGTCCATAGAAAACCATATACATGTAGAGGTGCGGAAAATATATCCAGAGGCAGAACTTCCTACATTCGAGATTATTTCAAAATCGAAGACCTCGTTAATTATGATGTATAAGTCTAGCAGAGCCATGTATAATTTTGGTTTAGGGCTAATGAATAAAACTTTTTCGCATTACAATGCCAAAGCAACTATTTTATTGGATAAAATTAAAGAAGACGGTACAGAGGTAAAATTTAGCATTACCAAAAACTAATGAGCAGTGTAAATCCCGAAATATTACAAAGAGCCTTGCTCCGTGAAAAAGCAGCACGTAAAGCGGCTGAAAGAATTCTAGAAGATAAATCTAGAGAACTTTACTTACTTACCCAACAATTAAAAGAAGCCAACGAAAAACTACAGTCTGGATTAACCGAAAAAACAACCGAACTCCAAGGTGTATTTGACAACTTAGTCGACGCGTACGTGCTTATGGATTTAGGTGGGAATATTATAAAATTAAATGATTCTGCAAAAGAATTATTTGGGTACGATGTTCCAAAAGAATCTATTAATGTGGTAAAACTAATCCATAAAGAAGAGTTTAATTATGCAATGTCTTCCTTTAACGAATTAATTATTAAAGGATCTTTTAGTGATTATAAAGCACGTGTCTATACAAAAAATAAAGGAATAAGATGGGTGCACATTAATGCAAGTATAATAAGAAACGGTACCACCCAGCCCATAGGAGCACAAGGTATAGTAAAAGATATTACAGACCAAAGAGCCATAGAAGAGCAGAACAAAAAGCTGCTTAACGATTTAGCAAAAAGTAACGAAGAACTAGGGGAATATGCACATGTGGTTTCACACGATTTAAAGTCACCATTAAGAAGTATTAATGCATTAGTTAATTGGTTACGGGAAGATTATAAAAATGTATTGGGAAAATCTGGATTAGAAAACATAAGTCTTATAGAGCTAACACTAGAAAAGATGGAGCACCTAATTAATGGGATTTTAAATTATTCTAGTCTAAGTAACGAGGTTGTTTTAAAGAATGAAGACGTAGACATAAATGGAACCATTAAAGATATAGAAAACACCATTTTTATCCCTAGTCATATTAAAATATATGTATTACAAACCTTACCTATTATAAAAGGAGATAAAACAAGACTACAGCAACTATTTCAAAATATTATAACCAATGCGGTAAGCTATATAGATAAAGAAAAAGGCCGTATAGAAATAAGCTTTAAGGAAAAGGAAACCCATTATGTGTTTCAAATTATGGACAATGGAGTAGGGATAGAAGAAGAATATTTTGGTAAAATTTTTAAGATTTTTCAATCTCTTGGGAATAATAAAAACTCTACAGGTATAGGGCTTTCCATAGTAAAAAAAATAGTAGAAATATACAAAGGAGAAATTTGGTTAGAAAGCCAACCTAAAGTAGGGACAAGTTTTTTCTTTAGTCTAAAAAAAGTAATATTATGAAATTTCAGCAATACGAAAAACAAAAAGGAAAAGAATGGTTGTTAATTTCCTCCTCCAAAATAAGATTAGAAAAGCCCTTGGTTTTAGTATTTGGAAACCGATTTTTACTAGAAGAAACTACCGTTTTTGAAGAAATAAGGCAGTTATTTCCAGACGGAGAAATTGTAATAGGTTCTACAGCAGGAGAAATTATAGTAGAAAAAGTTTCGGAGGACTCTATTACCATTACCGCGATTCAGTTCCAAAAAAGCACCTATGCAATAGAGCGAGCCAATATTTTAGATTTTAATAAAGACGCTACAGCTATAGGCAGCCATTTGGCATCGCAATTACCTAAAAAAGGCTTAAAACATATTTTTATAATTTCCGAAGGAAGTTTTGTAAATGGATCTGCTTTAATTAAAGGGCTAGAATTTGATAATAAAAATACCGCTATTACAGGAGGACTTTGTGGAGACGATGCCCGTTTCGAAAAAACACTAGTGGGCTATAATCAGAATCCTAAAGAAGGCGAAATTATAGCCATAGGTTTCTATGGAGAAAGTTTAGAAATTAGTTTTGCCCAATATGGAGGGTGGACCCCCTTTGGACCAGAGCGTATTATTACCAAATCCGAAAACAATATTCTTTTTGAATTAGATAATTTACCAGCATTAGATTTATATAAAAAATATTTAGGTGAAAAAGCAAAAGAATTACCAGGTGCAGCTTTATTATATCCAATGAATGTAAAATCTGATGATGGAAATGATTATATTGTCAGAACTATTTTAAATATAGATGAAGAAAAAAACGCTATGATTTT
>CALGNG010000203.1 GCA_937958735.1 uncultured Aquimarina sp.
GCAATACCTACACAAGAAAAAGCTTCATTCAATTCAAACAAGTCAATACTTTCTATGGTTATATTGGCTTTATCTAAAGCTTTTGGAATAGCTTTGGATGGTGCTGTTGTAAACCATTCAGGTTCGTGGGCAGCATCGGCATAACTGTGTATTACTGCAAGAGGTGTTAATTGTAGTGTAGCTGCTTTTTCGGCACTCATTAAAATTAAAGCAGATGCCCCATCGTTTAAGGTAGAAGCGTTGGCAGCTGTAACAGTACCGTCCTTAGAAAAAGCAGGACGTAACTTCGGTATTTTATCAAAACTAACGTTTGTAAACTCTTCATCGGTATTTACTATAATAGGATCACCTTTACGTTGCGGGACACTTACAGGGATAATTTCCGAAGTAAATTTTCCAGCTTCCCAAGCAATTGTCGCTTTTTGGTAAGAGTCTATAGCAAAAGCATCTTGATCTTCTCTAGAAATTTGATGTGCAGTCGCGCATAAATCGGCAAATTCGCCCATTATTTTTTGTTGAAAAGGATCTTGTAATCCATCCTTTATCAATCCATCGATAGTTGTAGTGTTTCCAAATTTAGTAGCTTGTCTTAAATAATTATAATGTGGAGCCAAACTCATGTTTTCCATTCCGCCAGCTACTACGACCTCTGCATCGCCTAAAGCAATACTTTGTGCTGCAAGCATTACTGCTTTTAGTCCACTAGAGCACACTTTATTTACAGTGGTACATGGAGTTGTATTGGGAATGCCTGCATGCAATGCCGCTTGTCTTGCGGGAGCTTGTCCACAATTGGCTTGTAATACATGACCCATAAATACTTCGTCTACCATTTTGGGAGAAAGCGTTATTTTATCTAAAGCTCCCTTTATGGCAATACTTCCTAAATCTGTGGCGCTCACACTAGAAAGTTTTCCAAGAAAACTACCCATTGGAGTTCTTACTGCTGATACAATTACTATTTTTTTTGGACTACTCATCTATGCGAATTTATACAATTTTAAGTCAATTTTATATCTATAATTAGGAAGCTTATTAAGAATTTTCTGTTAACAGAAGTCACTTCCTAAGGATTTAGTACTTTTGAGTAAGAGCTAATCTTATGAATACATTTAGAATTTGGTTTAGAAAAAATAAATCTAACCTCTACAAATTACTACTTTTTACACTAGCTACCATAAGCATTGTGTATATGTTTCCTAAAAAAGGGAAATTTAAGTACGATTATGGCAAAGGAAAACCATGGCAATACGAAAATTTATATGCGCCTTTCGATTTTGCGATCTTAAAATCTAACGAAGATTTAGAAGTAGAAAAACAACAAATTAAAGATAAAAGCATTTCTTTTTTTGAATATGACGAAGCTATATCCGCTAAAGTATTTAAAGAAGCAGAAGATAAATTTAAAAAAGTTTTTAGTAATCAGGTAAGTTCCCGAGACCAAGCGAAGCTTTATAAAGTAGTAATGGCAACTTTAAAAGTCATCTACAATAAAGGAATTTACAATAAATCGTATCCTTATGCCAAAAATAAATTAATATACCTAAAAAAAGGTACAGAGGTTACAGAAAATGCCTACGGTAATATTAACGACAAAGAAGCTGTAGCCGCAATTATTAAAGAAAAGATTAAGTCGCAGGACAGTTTACAGCATAGTAAACTCACCTATTTGCTGTTTGATATAATAAAGCCTAATGTTAGCTTTAACGAAAGTTTAACTAATAAAGCATTAATACAAGAATTATCTAAGGTATTAACTATTAGGGGGAGTGTAAAAAAGGATACCCGAATTATAGCTAAAGGAGAAGAGGTAGATCTAAATACATTTCAGATCCTAAAATCGTTACAAAATGAGTTTGAAGCGAAGATTTGGAGCGAAAACAATCAAAATTGGATTATTTTAGGATATACAGCACTAATAGCCATGTCTATATTAATGTTGTTTTTATTTATACAACAATATAGACCTAAGGTTTTTAAAAATAATAAGAAGGTTACCTTTATTGTATTTAATATAATACTAATGGTGTTTTTAACCACCTTGGTTATTAAATACAATACGGCATATGTATATATAGTACCTGTGGCTATTTTACCGTTGGTGGTTAAAGCCTTTTTTGATTCTAGATTAGCCTTATTTATTCATGTAATTACAGTACTTATTTTAAGTCTTATTGTTCCCAACGGCGATCAGTATGTGTTTTTGCAAATTATGGCAGGTATAGTGAGTATTTTAACCAGTTCGGAGTTGTATAAACGTGCCAATCTTTTCCTATCTGTAGGACAAATAACTTTGGTGTATATTATCTCTTACCTATCTTTTCATATAATTCAAGAAGGAGGTATTTCTGCAATAGAAGAATTGCAGCCTTTGTTATTATTTGTGTTATGCGGTTTTGCTACATTAATTGTACATCCTTTAATTTATGGTTTCGAAAAAGTATTTGGACTTGTTTCCGATGTATCACTATTAGAATTAAGCGATACCAATTCTACATTGTTAAAAAAATTGTCTAACGAAGCGCCAGGTACTTTTTACCATTCTTTAAATGTGGCTAATATAGCAGAAGCTTGTGCTAACGAAATTGGAGCCAATGCCATGTTAACCAGAGTGGGAGCATTATATCACGATATTGGGAAAATGAAAAAATCAGCTTTTTTTACCGAAAATCAGACCAGTGGAATTAATAGGCATGATGCCTTATCGCCAGAAGAAAGTGCCAAAATAATTATAAACCATGTAAGTAATGGAGTAGAAATTGCGCGGAAATATAAACTACCTAAGCGGGTAGTAGATTTTATAAGAACACACCACGGTACTAGTACTGTATATTATTTTTATAAAAAAGCACAGGAAACAAACCCAGAAGTAGCCCAGAGTTTATTCCAATACCCAGGACCTATCCCTTTTACCAAAGAAATGGCTATTTTAATGATGTCGGATAGCGTAGAAGCAGCCTCTAAGAGTTTAAAACAACCTACCGCCGATTTGATTAACGATTTTATAGAAAAAATTATAGATAAGCAAATGGGCGAAGGGCAGTTCTTGGATGCCGACATTACGTTTAAAGAGATACAAACTATTAAGAAAGTAATGAAACGTAAGCTGGCTAATATTTATCACTTAAGAGTAGAGTACCCTAAATAAAACTTAATTAAGCATTTAAGTTTTCTAGAAAAAGAATTAATTGAGCTACCGCTTTACCACGGTGTCCAATACTATTTTTGGTACTTAAAGGCATTTCTGCAAAAGTTTCGGTATAATCTTTGGGCATAAAAATGGGATCATACCCAAAACCTTGTGTCCCTTTTTTTTTGTTAATAATAGAACCTTTGCAAATCCCTTCAAATAAAGTAGGTGTTGCAGTAGTAAGCCCAACCAGTGCAATTACGGTTTTAAACTGTGCCGTACGATCTGTTTTACCTTCTAAGTTTGTTAATAGCTTTTGCATATTTTTTTCGGTATCCTTTTCTGGACCAGCATAACGTGCCGAAAAAATACCAGGTTCTCCATTAAGGGCAGTTACCTCTAGACCAGTATCGTCTGCAAAGCATTGATAGTGGTAATTTTTAAAAACATACTCGGCCTTTTGTAAAGCATTACCAGCAATAGTATCTGCAGTTTCTGGTATGTCTTCTTCACAACCAATATCCTTTAAACTTAAGACCTCTATAGTTTTTGGTAACAAAGCTTGGACTTCTTTTACTTTATTTTGATTATTGGTTGCAAATACAATTTTCATAATAATTTTATAAGGTTAAGAATTAACGAAGATAAAAAGAGTTGTGGAAATGAAAAGTGCCTTAAAAATAATTATTTTTTGAGGCACTAAATAACCAACAGAGTAGTTATTAATTATCTAAAATATAAATCAGTTAAAAGGTATTGTTTCGACTATTAAGTTTAAGAATAATTAGAGGGGTATACATATGAATTCGAAATTAGTAAAATTTAAGAACGAGGTTTTATTCGAACTTTTAAAGTTTGAAGATATTTATAAGCGTAAAGATTTTATTAAAAATCACAATACCTTTCATCAAGTAGACTTTTATATCATTTTAATTATTACTAAAAACAAAAGCGATCATCAGATAGATTTTGAAAGTTATTTATTAGAACCTAAATCAATAGTAATGATTAGAAAAGATCAAATACATCGTTTTCTTAATAATAAACTAGAAGGTTATTTATTGTTGTTTACAGAGGAGTTTTTAATAAATACTTTTGGAGAAGAAGAAGGGCTAAAGTCCTTACAGCTTTTTAATAATTTAGTAGGCTACCCCAAACTATTATTAGAAGAAGAAAAATTTAACGAGGTATTGGGTATGGTTTCCGAAATGCGGGAAGAACATAAGAATGGGAGAGATGTATTTTCGGTTAGTGTTATAAGAAGTATGTTACAGATTTTGTTAATAAAACTATTTAGAGAAAAATTTAATAAAAAAAACTATACTATTTCTAAAAAATATACATCAGAGTTTATTCGATTTCAAAACCTTATAGAGCAGAAAGTGTTTCTTACCAGAAAGGTAAAAGACTACGGAAGTCTTATGGGAACAAGTACCAAAACTTTAAATACGATAACCCATACTGTGGTACATAAATCGGCAAAATCTTTTATAAATGAAATTTTTTTAAGAAAATTAAAATTAATGCTAAAAGCAGCTGTTTTAAGCCCTAAAGAAATTGCTTACGAAGCAGGTTTTGAAGATTATCCTAATTTTTTGACATTTTTTAAAAAACACGTAGGTAACACACCTTCTAATTTTCAAAAGGCATATAAAGTCAAATAAAATTTAAAAAAACATACTTTCTCCTTTTTACAATAAATGGTTCTTTTTTTACAATCCTTTTTCTGTGGTATTTATTCAATTTTGTAATAAAAAACAACATGAGAAAAATAAATTTATTTAAAGCATTAGCTTTAGGATCGCTAGTAACTATTTATAGTTGTAGTAGTGACGATGACAATAGAAATGGTCAAGAGAATCCAGAATCTGTAACAGAAGTAGAGGTAACTCCAGACACAACAGTAGAAGAAGTAACTGCGGTTAACTTTGGAGAGGCGCCTAGCAGCAGTCTAATACCTAATGCTAAGTTGTTAGATGTAATTACCGAGGATACGGTTCGTTACCATGCTGTAACCTTTAACAGTGGAGATGTAAGTTCTTACATTGTAGAGACAGCAGAAGAAGTAATTATTGTAGATCTAGGTTTTGATAATGTTAGAGGAGGAGAAGATTCTAGCCAACTAAGAGATTATGTAGATGTTATAGGTAAGCCAATGTCTATTATTATAACTCACAATCATCCAGATCATTTCGGCGGATCTGTTTCTTTTAAGGATATACAAATATATGCAGAGGCCTCTGTATCAGAAGCATTATCTAGTAATGAAGGTTTTACCGATTTGTACGAAGGTACGGTTATAGCTGTGGAAGAAGCGCAAGAACTTGGAGGGTTAACTTTTAACTTTGACGCATTAATAAATACCGAAACCGCAGAAAACGGATACATTTATATTAGCGAAACAGAAGTCTTATTTGGAGGAGACCTTATTTTTAATAAATCCCACATGTTTATTAGAGAATATACCCCTAATAGTGGAGACGACGAAATAGTAAATTGGGTAAATGGTTTAGAAGACTTAAACTCTAGATTTGGGTCTTATAAGCAAGTATTTACAGGACACAATGGTAATAGTGCCAATGTAGCAGAAACATTAGAATCTAATATAGAATACCTAAATACAGCTAGAGGTTTAATTACAGGAAGTAGGTTATTAACCGCTGGTGGTACAGCAACAACAAACCAACAGGTAGTAGACGAATTACAATTACTATTTGCAGATTACGAA
>CALGNG010000204.1 GCA_937958735.1 uncultured Aquimarina sp.
GTACCGAATGGTCTTTGTGGATTTCTACTATGGGTGTGTATTTACTAATGGTTTCTGTAGAAATAATTTTTGATACGGTTCTATGGTTAGGATGGGGTTCCAATTCTAATTGTTGTATAAATCGGCTCTTTTCTCCAGAATTTAGCTCATCGACTTGAGTATTGTAAATTAAATGGGCTGTTTTACAGCGCTGTAATAGCCTGTAAAAGTGATAGGCATATATGGCGTCTTTTTCTTTAAAAGTAGGCAAATTAGCCTCTATTTTAAGATCATAGGGGATAAATGAGTTCCCTTTTTGTCCAGAAGGTAAAGTACCTTCGTTTATAGAGCTAATAATTACATTTTCGAAATCCAAACAACGGGATTCTAATACTCCCATAATTTGTAAACCTTCGAAGGGTTCTCCTCTAAAATCTATGGTTTCGGTACTTAATTTAAGGTTAAAAAAATGTAATAGGGTTTTTAATGTATTTATGCTAGCATGGGTCTTTACCAATTCTTTTACATGTCCTATAATGTCTAATAACTTTTCTGTATAATAAACTTCTGCTGTTAATTTTTTTGTTTGATAGGTTTCTTTTAATATTGTTAATACATTTTCTAACTCCTCTAATGTGTCAAGGTTATTTTTCCATGGATTAAATAATAGACCAATTATTGTTTTTTGCGCCGCTGTTACTTTGGCAAATAGCATTTCTGGAGTAATATAGATAAAGTTATTGTCGGTAATATAACTTATAATTGTATTGCATTTTTTTACACCTAATAAGGCTTTTAATGCGGTATGTTGTATTAATGAAATTACATTTTTAAAATAAAAACCTTGCTCTTTTAAGGCTTCTTTTAACTCAAAAAAATGGGATATAAAAGAGGTAAGCGGTACTTGGGACAAGGGTTGTCCCATAGTAATATTTACATTTACAATATTATCTGGTAAAGAATTTAAAAGGGGTAATAATAGACTCTCGTCTGCTAATACTACCGCAGTTTTTGTAATTTCTTCTGGGGACAGTTTTGCTAATAATTGTCCTATATATTTGGCTTGCCCTATGTTTTTAGGTACTCCAGCAATAGTTATGTCTTTGGTTTGCTCAAAACTATAGTGCATGCTGTTATCTAGCAATTCTGGATTTTTCCATGTTAGCTTATGCTTTTTTAGAAAATAAGAGCCATCGTGAGATTTATCGTTTACAAAATAGGCATCGGCATCCCATATAAATTCTGCTTTTTCTGCTTTTTCTAGTGTTCTAAAAATGTGTTGTTCTGCTTCGTTTAAAGCATTAAAACCTACAAATAGGTACTTAGAATTGGTGGACGTTATTAGTTTCGAAATGTTTTCGGATGCTTTTCTATATTGTAGTCCTTGGTATCCTTTTTTTTCTTTTAAAAGTATGTTTACAAAAGCTTCGTAGTAGTGGAACAAGCGTTCCCAAAATTGAATGTAATTTTCTATTAGACCTGTTTTATTTTCTTGTAAAAACCAATGCTTTTGATCTTGTATAAAATAGAGGTAATTAAAAAACTGCTCGTGATCTACTAAATAACGGTCTATCTCGTTAAAGTCTTGCAATAAGGTTTGTCCCCAGCTTAGAAAGCTATCGAAATCTTTCTTCTCTTCTTCTGGGTTAATGTTTATATATGCTTGGTAAAATAATAGTAATAGGGTTTCGTTATCACAGCTTTCTAACTCGGATAATTGCGATATAAAAGTTTCTATACTTATTATTTGCGGCAGTATTATAACCTTGTCTTGTAAAGAGTTTACTAGCTTTTTCTTTAAAAATAGGCCAGCTCTTTGACTTGGAAGTACTATTACAAGGTTTTCAAAATCTAATACTTCTTCTTTAATTAAATTGGCTACTACCTTATCTAAAAAGTATTCCATAAAAGTATTTTACATTTAATATACTAACAGCTTAAAAGTACTTTTTTTACTGTTAGTATTATCTAAAATATCCAATTTATACTAAAAATATTTCGGGTCTAATTTTTTTACAATTATTCTTTTATAATTTTTTTTCGAAAATTAATTGATCTATCACCTCCTCAAAGATCACTTTTTTATATCCCAATTTCTCGTATAAACTAATGGCACTAGTATTTGTTTTTTTAACAGAAAAATTAATTTTGTTTCCTACCGAAGCGCTTTCTAATTTTCGAATAAGTTCTTTTCCTATTCCATTACCTCTATAATTAACATCTACGGCTAGTTGATGTAACCATATTTGATTTAGCGCATTAGAAAAGGCTACTACAAAACCAATTACTTTGCCTTGTACAAGGGCTACAAACGAGATATCTGGATATAGCCTATTAACAATATAATAAACCATTAAAGTGTTTGGCTTTAAAATATCTTTATTATTAATAACCAAATCGGATAATTCTTTTAAATACTCTGTAGTTAAATTTTTATATTTAATTTCCATTGTTTTTTCTAAGCTTTATAATCCATTAAGTCTTTTCTAGTATTAGAGCCTTACATTACTTTATATTTTAGAATTATTGCATAAAAAAAGCGCCTTCTTTAGAAGGCGCTTTTAAAAAAATATTTGTTTTAAAGATTACTTTATTAAGTTAATCTCTACACGTCTGTTAGATGCTCTACCTTGTT
>CALGNG010000205.1 GCA_937958735.1 uncultured Aquimarina sp.
TGATAACGAAGGGCGATTTGGCATAGTTCCCGAACCAGATAGCAACAAAACCTTTGTACGTGCTTCCCACGAATATGTGGATCTTAATATCGAATACCAAAACCAATCTGGCTTTAGAAACTTTGCAGATTTTAGCTACTTTTTTGGAGGAGAAGGTGCTTTAGAAACCGAATATATAATTAGCAATACCACACAGTACTTTAAACTTGTTGGTACAAAAGGAAACTTTGCCACACAATTACAGCTAAAGTACAGCAATCCTGTAAACGACACTGTATTTACACCAATAACTATAGACGACCAGCTAAATACTAGAGGGGTAGGAAACACTATAGATCGCGGAACATCTAGCACTACCTTAAATACGGAGTACCGCCATACATTATACGAAAAAGGTTGGTTTGTTCTCCAAGGAAATGCCTTTACAGATGTTAGTAGCATACAAAGAACTGGAGGCGATTTTACCGACCAATTTTCTTCTGATAGCTTACGGGTTAATTCTGGTATAGGCATCCGATTAATACACAAATATATTTTTAATGCTGTAATACGTTTTGATTACGGAATAAATATTACGGACAATGGAGACAATGGCTTTGTGTTTGGTGTGGGTCAATATTTCTAAAAACACAATGCTATAAAATATACGGTATTATTTTATAGCATTATGTTTTCTTAGTTCTTGTTAAGGATAATTAAACCTCCCAAAATTATTAAATTTTAAAAGTTACCACAGGCATTTTTAAATGGTTAACAATATTTTCGCCTATACTACCAGAGAAAAAATGAGAAAACCCTTTGTAACCATGTGTTGGAATTCCTACAAAATTAGCATTTATAGTCTTGCAATAATCTTTAATACCTAGCTCTACACTATAATCACTAAACACCTTAACATTATCTGCATTATCCTTATATGGGTCTTCAAGTTTATTGAAAAAACGAGAAATTCTCTCTATAATTTTCGGAGAACTTTCAAAATTATCTGGAGTATTAATATACACCAAATTCATTTTTATTTTTAAAAGATCAAAAAAATCAAATGCCATTTTATAAGATTCTAAGTTTTCTTCCTTAAAATCACAGGCAAAAACAGCATTTTCTATCCTAAACCCTTCCATTTTATCTTTAATTACCATTACTGGTACCGAAGAATACCTTACCACTCGTTGTGTATTGGATCCTATAAAAAACTCCTCAAACCCACTAGAACCCTTGGAGCCCATTACAATTAAATCGGCTTCCACTTCTTTACTAATCGATTCTATTTCTTTGTAAACAGAAGTTTTCCTAACACTATAGCTTACTTTCAAACCCTTCAAATAATCTTTATTTATAAAATTATTGAATTTTTTTTCGGTAAGCATTACAAAGGGAGCCGCATCAAAAGCATTAACTCCATCATCTGGAAGCACGCCATCTCCTAGATCCAAAGTGTGTACTAAATGAATTTCTGCATTTTGTAAACGGGCAATACTTGCAGCCATATACAAAGCATGTTCTGCATAAATAGAGAAATCAACGGGGACAAGAATATTTTTCATAGCATGATGTATTAATAGTCGGTCTACTAAAGTTAAGGTTTTTTTTCTCCAAATACTAGAATAAGTATTGAAATCTAGGAAGGTAAGTTTAGGCGACTCGATTAGTTTTAGTACTTTGCAGACATTTAAAATAATTACTTTTTTTGAGCATTTTTAAAACCCTTTTTAAAGACACTTTCATCTATGGACTAGCTATGGTTATGCCTAAATTGGTAAACCTACTCCTAAATGGTCTTTACACCGATATTTTAGCTACAGAAAATTATTCCGAAATTATTAACTTTTATGTTTATGCTGGTTTTCTTAATGTTATCCTAACCTACGGGATGGAAACTGCTTTTTTTAGGTTTTACAACAAATCCAATAAAAAAAAAGAAGTGTACACCACTGCTTTAATTAGTCTATTAATAACCCTTCTATTATCCACAGTAGTAGTCACTATTTTTAGCAACACTATAGCTTTATTCCTAGGGGTTTCCCAATCTATCTTGTTTATGATGATGGGTATTGTCTCCTTCGATATTTTAGTCGTAATCCCTTTTGCTTATTACCGCCTAAAAGGAAAAGCACTTACTTATTTTGGCATTCGAGTATTTACTTTAGTAGTAATGAATGCTGCCTTAAATTATTATTTCCTAATTAGCGTTCCAAAACACCACATCCAACTACCGCACATAATTTCTTTTAATTCTACCGAAACCTATGTTTTCCTCGCTAATTTCATAGCCAACTCTTTAATGTTTCTATTGGTTTTCCCTAACTATTTTAGATACAAATGGAAGTTTAACCCTTCTATTTTTAAACAAATGTGGAAGTATGGGTCTCCCATACTAATTGCTGGATTTGCTTTTTTAATTATAGAAAATTTAGACAAATTAATCCTAAAAGATTTATTAGGAAAACAACTTATGGGAGCGTACGGAGCTTGTTACAAACTAGGTGTATTTCTAATGTTATTTATACAGGCTTTTAGGATGGGGGTAGAACCTTTTTTCTTTAGTCAAGCAGATCAATTAAATGCTAAAAAAAATTATGCTGTTGTTCTTCAGTTTTTTGTAATATTTGCCTCCTTAGGTGTTTTAACTGTCCTGTCTTTCCTAGACCTATTTGTAAGCATCATTATAAAAGACGAAAGCTATTTAGTAGCCATAAGTATTGTTCCTATAATTCTATTGGCAAATTGGTGTCTAGGAGTTTACCAAAGTCTTTCTGTATGGTATAAAATTACAGACAACACCAACTTTGGAATGTATTTTACTATTTTTGGAGCAGTAATAACCATTGTGTTTAATTATTTTTTGATTCCTAAAATAGGATTTATTGCCGCTGCTTATGCCACACTTGTTGCCTATGGTGGTATGATGCTTCTTTCTTATTTTTACGGAAGAAAATATTACAGAATCCCTTATCAGGTTTCAAAAATAGTATCCTATATAACAATGGCATTAAGCTTAAGCTTTTTTACTTGGTACTTATACCCCGAAAATTATAGCCTTAAATTTATAGCCATTTTTATCTATATAGGCCTTATATTTTTTATGGAAAAAGAAAGCATCAAGCAAATAGTAAAACGGCGATAATTAAAACAATACACATACTTTAAACTTAATTATGAATATTGATATTGTAAACACCTCTACACACGAACTTCCTAACTACGAGACATTACTTTCTGCTGGAATGGATCTAAGAGCTGTTACCGAAGCCCCTATAACCATTGGGTCCCTAGAACGTGTACTTATAAAAACAGGACTATTTATAGCACTACCAAAAGGGTACGAAGCCCAAGTGCGACCTAGAAGTGGCCTAGCTTACAAAAAAGGAATTACCGTTTTAAATTCCCCTGGAACCATAGATGCCGATTATAGAGGCGAAATAGGGGTTATTTTAGTAAACCTATCTAAAGAAGATTTTATTATAGAAAACGGAGACAGAATAGCACAAATGGTTATTGCCCAATACGAACGGGCTAACTGGAATAAAGTTTCCAAACTTACAGAAACCACAAGAGGCACTGGAGGTTTTGGAAGCACTGGCATAAAATAACTCTTATTAAAAATAATAATTTAAACAAAAGTCGATCTATAAAGACTCCAATAAATTAACAAACAATAAAATGAAAATAATTGTACCTATGGCAGGACGTGGTTCTCGATTAAGACCACATTCTTTAACCGTTCCCAAACCTTTAATTCCTATTGCAGGAAAACCTATTGTACAACGTCTAGTAGAAGATATTGCTAAAGTTGCTGGGCAAAAAATAGAAGAAGTAGCATTTATTACTAAAAAGGAATTTGAAGCCGAAGAAACTCTAATAGCTATAGCCGATAACTTAGGAGCTAAAGCCTCTATATACTATCAGGAAACCCCACTAGGAACTGGGCACGCCATTATGTGTGCTAAAGAAAGCCTATCGGGACCCTGCGTAGTGGCTTATGCCGACACGTTATTTAAAGCAGACTTTGAGCTGGATCCCAACGCAGATGCTGTTATTTGGACCAAACAAGTAGACCAACCCGAAGCTTATGGAGTCGTAAAATTAAACGCTAAAAACGAAATTACCGAATTGGTTGAAAAACCAGAAGAATTTGTTTCTGACCAAGCGGTTATAGGTATTTATTATTTCAAAGAAGGTTTAGAACTAAAAGCCTCTCTCCAAAAAGTACTGGATGCGAAATTAATGCATGGTGGAGAATACCAGATTAACGACGGGATAAAAGACTTAATGACTCAAGGAAAAATCTTTAAAACAGGCACTGTAAGCGAGTGGATGGATTGCGGGAATAAAAAAGTGGCCGTGGAGACCAACACTCGTGTTTTAAACTTCCTACACCAAGAACAAGAAGAGGATTTAATAGACTCTACTGTAAAAATAGAAAATTCTGAAATTATACACCCTTGTTTTATTGGTAAAAATGTAACTTTAATAAATGCAAAAATAGGACCAAATGTTTCTATTGGAGCCAATTGCACACTAACCAATGTCGTAATAGATACTAGTCTGATCCAAAACGAAACAGAAATCAAAAATGCTACATTAACCGATTCTATGATTGGAAATAAAGTAAAGTATGATGGTAAGTTTACATCAGTAAGTATTGGCGATTATTCAATATTAGAATAAATTGAAAAAAAGAAGATTACATACTAGTTTGTTATTTTTTATGATGTGGATTTGTTTTTTTGCGCAGCAAAATCCAAATCCACCATCTAATATTAATGACATCTCCAAAACCTCTAAAACATTTAAAAAGCATTTTTTTGACGCTTTAAGCAATAGAGCCGTGGAACAATACGAAAAAGCAATAAAAAACCTAGAGGCCTGTTTAAAACTTAACCACACCTTACCCGTATTATATTACGAATTAGCACAAAACGAAATTAGTTTACGTTTTTACGATAGTGCAAAAAACAATTTAAAGAAGGCTTTAGAACTAGACCCTAATAATATCGAAATTCTAAAAAGCCTATCTGAAACACATTTTATTCTTAAAAATTTTGACGAACGCATTGCTATATTAAAAAAATTAAGCAAGATTAATCCAAAATACCAATACAACCTAGCGCGGACCTACAGCTTTACTCAACAATACGAAAAAGCCCTAACTGTCTTAAATGAATATCAAAAAAAATATGGTTATGATTCCAGAATAGAATCTTTTAAAAATCAAATTTATGCCTCTTCCAAAAACCGTAAATTTATTATTACAGATCTTGAAAAAACCATAGATAAAAACCCAAAAAACGAAAAAGCTTATTTACAACTTATAAGTCTTTACAAAAAAAACAATCAAGAAAGCAAATACACCGAAACGATTGAACGCCTTAAACAAGCTGCACCCAATACTCCGATGCTAGAGTATTTTAATTTCCAAAACTATCTAAATTCTGGAGATACTCTTAAAGCGACAGAAGCCATGGAAAAAATCACCTCTGGAGGTAGCTTTAGCCAAAATATAAAAACAAAAGTACTTAACGACTTTAATAATTTTAAAGCCCAAAGAGCTAATACTACTCCAGCAACTAATAGCGTCACAAAAAAAAATATTAACAAAGATCTAGAACCTCTTTTTAAATTGTCCACTATAAACTTTAACCAAGGCAACACAGAAAGCCTTCTTAAAGCCTACCAAAACAATTTAAAGACCGACTCCAATAATTACGATCTAATTAAAAATACACTGCTGCTACAAATGCATCAAGAGAAATGGAGTAATGCAAAAAAATTAATAGAAACTGGTATCGAAAAACATCCCTCGCAACCATTTTTATATCTTATAAAGGGAACTATATTAGCCCAAGAAAATAAACACAATAACGCTATAACTAATTTTAAAGATGGTTTGGATTATATTGTAGACGATCTGGAATTAGAACGCACACTATATTTTAAACTAGCAAAATCTTATAATAGCAATGGCGAACTAGAAAAAGCCAAAAAGTATCAAGAAAAAGGTGAAAAAATTGAACTCTCTAATTAGGAAAAGCCTCTACATCTGTTTAACCATATTGTTATTTACATCCTGTAAAACAAGAAAAATAGATGCTAATGCTAAATTAAACAAGAAAACCTCTGTAAAAGAAGTTTTAGCCATACATAACGCCAAAGCATTTAATTACAAAACACTACAGTCCCGTGTTAAGGTAAATTATAACGATGGCAAAAAAACCGTATCCCCATCTATAAGTTTACGTATGGAAAAAGACAAACAAATTTGGCTAAGCGCTAAATTTTTAGGCTTTACTGTTGCTAAAATTTACATCACCCCCAACAAAGTGTCTTTCTACGAAAAAATAGGAAAACGCTATTACGATGGCGATTTTACTGCTCTATCCACTATTTTGGGTCAAGAAATAAATTTTTCACAAATTCAAAACCTATTATTGGGTCAAAGTATTTTAAACGTTAATTCGAAGTCTATAGAATCCACTTGGCAAGCTCCCAATTTTATAACACTAAAACCTAAACAACAAAACAGCAACCTAGACTTAAAATTATTGTTTTATATAATCAATGCTAAAGTCGCCCGTTATACTATAAAACAGGACAACAAAACACTCTCTATAGCCTATCCTAATTATCAAGAAGTAGAAAGTCAATATTTTCCAGAACAAATTATTATTAAAGCAAATAAAAGAGTAATAGATATGGCTTTTAAATCTGTAGAAATTAATAAAAATCTAACATTTCCTTACAGTATCCCCGAAGGTTATACCCAATTTAAAATAAGTAAGTAATAGATGAATCTACAAATCCAATTATTTATTTTACCGCTTCTTTTTTTAAGCATTGTTACATCTGCTCAAAAAACACAAAGCCAATTAGAGTCGGAACGTAAAGAACTTGCTTCCGAAATTGCCTCGATAGCTAAACTTAGAAAAAAAAGCAAAAACAAACAACGCTCTGTTCTAGAAAAAGTAACAGGTCTAAATAGACAAATTAAAGCACTAGACCGCCTAATTAAGGTTACCAACCAGCAGGCAAATTATATTTCCCGAAAAATAAGCAACAACAAGCAAGAAGTAACGCAATTAAACACCGAATTAGGAAACCTTAAAAAAGACTATTCCGAACTAATTAGCAAGTCCTATAAAAGTAAATCGCAACAAAACAGAATACTCTTTCTTTTATCCTCCGAAAGCTTTAAACAAGCCTACAAACGCATACAATACATGAAACAGTATGCCAAATACCGCAAAAAACAAGGAGAAGAAATTCAAGAAAAAAAGCTACGAGTAGAAGAATTAACTAAAAGTTTAAAAAAACAAAAAGAAACTAAAAAAAGTCTTGCAGAAGAGAATAAAAAAACACAACAACAATTAAAGGCAGACAAAAAAGAACAGCAGGCACTTGTCGTTAAAATTCAAAAAAACCAAAAAAAATACACCAAACAAATTAAAGAGCAACAGCGAAAAGCTAGAGCTATTGACAAACAAATTGAAAAATTAATTAGAGAAGCTATTGCTAGGGCTAATAAAAAAGCAGGGGCTAAAAAAAACACTAAAACCTTTGCTTTAACAGCAGAAGCCAAAATCTTAGCCGATAACTTTACTAGCAACAAAGGGAAACTACCTTGGCCTGTAGTTAAGGGTAATCTAATTAAACGTTTTGGAAAACAACCCCATCCTGTAATTCCAAATATTGTAATTAATAATAGTGGTGTAGATATAGAAACCGATGAAAATATTATTGCTCGCTCTATTTTTAATGGAGAAGTCTCTACAGTACAAGCTATAAGAGGAGCAGGAAAACTAGTACAAATACGTCACGGGAATTATATCTCTACCTATTACAATATTGAAAATATTTCGGTAAAAGAAGGGGATAAAATAACTACCAAACAAGCTATAGGAATTGTACACAAAAACAATACAACAGGACGTGCTATCTTAAAGTTCTCTATTTTTAAAGATTCTCATTTTTTAAATCCAGAAAAATGGATTTTTAAACTAAAATAAACCTAATCTTTGCGCTTTTTACAAAGAAAAAAATACAAATTCACGACCTCTTACCTCCATTATTAATGGTGTTTTACCACTATTTTACAGATAATTCACCTTTAACCCATTCTAAGCAATCCTATATGTATACATCTTAGCACACTGTTAAAACATCTATAACCCCATAAATGATGCCCTTTATCACGTATTGCATCACATCTAAAAATTACATTTTATTGCAAAAAAATTAATTATTGTTAAGAATCTAACACTAAAAATACGCTTTTACATGCTTTTATTAAAACACAAAAGCCTATTTTAGCCTTACAGTTATATTAACCATAATTCATTAGTATGAAAAAAACATTTACTTTATTATTAGTATTAATTACCACACTACAATTTTATTCAAAAGAAGTAAATGAATATACAAAGCCTTATTTTGAAACAGAGAAAACGGCTAATCCAAAAGTAGATTATTCTATTTGGTCTATGCTCTTAAAAAAGAATATAGATACCAATGGACATGTAAATTATAAGAATTTCAAAAAAGACAAACAGATGTTTAATAAATTTTTAAACATCTTATCTAATACAAAAATTGATAATAATTGGACCACTAATCAAAAAATTGCTTTTTGGATCAATGTCTATAATGCCTTTACCATAAAGCTAATTATAAATAATTACCCTTTAAAAAGTATTAAAGAAATAAAAAAACCATGGGATATCAAATTTTTTAAAATTGACGGCAGAAGCCTTAGCCTAGGAGACGTAGAGCACCTTATTTTAAGAAAAGAGTTTAACGAACCTAGAATTCATTTTGCCATTAATTGCGCTTCTAAATCTTGCCCTAGAATAATTCAAATCCCTTACGAAGGAAAAAACTTAGATAAATTATTAGAAAGACAAACTAAAGAATATGTTAACGATAGCGAGGTAAATGAAATTACCGAAAATTCTTACAAATTATCTAAATTATTTTCTTGGTTTTCTAAAGACTTTAGACAAGCAGAAGGCAACGTAGAGGGCTTTATTTCTAAATACAGTAAAACTCGTATCATTAATCAAAAAAATAAAGGTTTTTTAGAGTACAATTGGGAATTAAATGAAAAATAAATAGTTTTTTAATCTGTTTTTTTCTAACACTTTAACCCATATACTTGTAGTTGCTCAGGAAAATTCTGTAATAACCTAATAGTAATTTCGACTTTAACTGTAGACATTAAAAACACAGTTATGACAAAATTACAGCTATTAATATTCGGTATTTTAACCAGTTTTTGTGCAAATACATTTTTTGCACAAACCTCCATAAGCTACATTTCTAATACTAGCGATGTATATGCTTTTGACCCATCAAAAAGGGTTAGAGTAAATTATAAAGAAGAAAAAATAGATTATACTATTTGGAAAAATTTATTGCAAAAAAACACTTTACCAAATGGAAAAGTTAAATACGACGGTTTTAGAGACGACTTACCAGAGCTAAATACTTTTATAAAACAATTGTCTAATGCTAAAATTACAAATAGTTGGACCAAGTCAGACAAAATTGCATTTTGGATTAATGCTTACAATGCCCATACTATAAAGTTAATATTAAACCACTACCCTATTAGTAGTATTAAAGAAATTTCTGGACCATGGAAAATTAAATTTGTTACGATTAACAATACTTTAATGAGTTTAAGTGAGATAGAACATAAAATTCTAAGAAAATTTAGAGAACCAAGAATCCATTTTGCCATTAATTGCGCTTCTAGTTCCTGTCCTAGATTAATCCAAATACCTTATACCTCTAAAAACTTAGAGAAGCTATTGGATCGCCAAACTAAAGAGTTTATAAACGATGGATT
>CALGNG010000206.1 GCA_937958735.1 uncultured Aquimarina sp.
TAACTAATAGTTCTAAAGACATTTTAAATATTATTAAGCAATATACAGGTCTACTACAATTGCTCCCTGTTAATTCTAAATATAATTATCACGACATAGAGGTTTGGAATCAAATAGAAACATTAGAACCTAATTTTATAAAACCGCCAATAGAAGAGTTAGAAAAAGCACAAGAATTAGCCATACTTTTAGAAGAGAACCCCATAGATAACGAGGGAGTAATATACATAGCAGGTAAAGATCGATATACCCCTTGCGAATTAAAGTTAGACCATTCTAAAGCTACTTTAATGGGTACTTCCTTAGGGGATGGAAGTGTAACGTGGAAGACAGGGATACCAGATTGCTTAAAAGAAAACACTTGGTATATGGAAGCCACTCATGGAGAGTTGTGTGCTTCTAAAAAAAATTTCCCAGCCATTTTTGACCTACTAGATAAAGGTACCACATCGCTATTAGAGAAAAACCCAATATTAAATAGAGGAGCAAAAGAAATTTTTGAAATGCCAGAAGAAATTTCATTATCTATTAATACAGAGCGAGCTTTCGAATATGCTATTATGGGATTGGACCCTAATCTAAAGTTAGAAGAACCAGAGGCAATGGTTAATGTAGAAATTTGCCATGGCGATTTAGGAAATGCTAAATACCCTGTAGCAGTAGGACACCATCTTAACGATCCCATAGTTAGTGCAGAAATGGCAATAGACCACTATATGGAAAGCCAGCTTTCCAAAAACAAAGATTTAGGTATTTATCCTGGAGCATTAGAAACATCGCTAGTACTTTTAAATGAAAACTCTCATTTTAAAGGTGCAGTAATAGTAGGTCTGGGAGAATATGGAGCAATTAATCAAGGAAAATTAATACGCACATTTGCACATGCTTTATTGGATTATGCCATAAAAAATACGCAACGCTCTTGTTACAATAAAGAATTTAAAAAGAAACCTATAGGAATAAGTACCATACTAATTGCAAGTGATTATAGCGGTCTATCTATAAGAAATTCCATTAGAGCCATGCTACAAGGAGTAGTACAGGCTAATAAACTAATCACAGCTTCTGGTAATAAGGATATTTCTTTAATACGGAATATCGAATTTATAGAAATTTTTAAAGATCGTGCCATTAAGGCAACACACGAATTATTAAAAATAGCAAGAGAACCTATTTTTTCCGAAAAAATAAATATCAAACACCCTTACGTAAAAAGGGTTTCGGGGAGAAGACGTAGAATTGCCGATATAGAAACTGTAGACTGGTGGCATCGTTTAAAAATAGAAGGAAAAGAAGCCATGCTTAAATTTACATCGCTTACAGATAAAGCTAGGGCAGAAGAAGAAATTAAGCCAACACAAAGGGTTCTTATAGATAATTTAATAGAATCGTCGGTACAAAGCTACCATTGGAACGAGGATAATGCCCGTACACTTTTTCATCTTTTAATACCAAACGATTTTAAAGACTATACTACAGATAACAAAAATTTATTACTAATTGTAGACGACGAATCTGCCCAATACCCTTGGGAAATATTACACTTGCCTAAAGTAAAAAGTAATAGCCCATTGGTAACCCAAATAGGTTTAATAAGGCAATTAATTACAAAAGATTACGATAGAATAGTTAACTCGACTATAGAAAATAGTGTATTAATAATAGCCAACCCTAAAACCAATTCTAATTTTATTACTACAGAAGAATATCCTCCATTACCTCATGCAGAAGAAGAAGGAAAGGCAGTAAATAAAATTTTTGAAGAGCACTTATTTACAGCAAACCTTTCCGTACAAGATACTGGAGTAACCGTAATAAATAAATTATTTGGGAAAGACTATAAAGTAATCCACCTTGCGGGGCATGGTATTGTAGATGACAATATTCCAGAAAGAACAGGAATGGTATTGGATAAAAACATGTTTATTACTTCGGCAGAGATTGATGCCTTACCAAAAATCCCAGAACTTGTTTTTATTAATTGCTGTTACCTAGGCAAAAAAATATCTTCCCAAACTAAGTTTAATAAATTAGCAGCTAATATAGGAACACAATTTATAAGAAAAGGAGTAAAGGCAGTGGTAGCAGCAGGTTGGGCCATAGATGATGCAGCAGCTAAACATTTTGCAGAAGCTTTTTATAAATCTTTATTCGAAGGTGAAACCTTTGGAGATGCTATACGTTTTGCTCGATTATCTACCCATAAAAGTTACAGTAATAGCAATACATGGGGAGCCTATCAATGTTATGGAGATCCATTTTATAGGCTAGTACCTAACACAAAGAGCATTAATAAAATTAAAAAAGTTTATGTAGACTCTTTAGAGGTAATAGTAGATTTAGAAAACCTAAAAAGTAAAGCAGAACCTGCATCTAGTAGAGATAGAGAAGGCCTAATAGAAAAAGTATCTCAAGTAATTAAAGAAATACCATCTCAATGGTTAGAAAAATCTAAAGTTATAGAAGCCATTGCCGATTGTTTTTACGAGCTTAATGAATACGAAG
>CALGNG010000207.1 GCA_937958735.1 uncultured Aquimarina sp.
AGTGGTTTAGGAGAGTTAATTATCCCTGCTAACGAACCCGGAAGTTCTATTATGCCTGGTAAAGTTAACCCTACACAATGCGAAGCTTTAACTATGGTATGTGCGCAAGTAATAGGTAACGATGTAGCTGTAAATGTTGGAGGTATGCAAGGACATTTTGAATTGAATGTTTTTAAACCCCTAATGGCTGCTAATGTATTAGAAAGCGCTCAACTAATTGGAGATGCTTGTGCTTCTTTCGAAGAGAATTGCGCTTCGGGAATCGAGCCTAATCACGCTCGTATTACAGAATTATTAAACAATTCTTTAATGCTAGTTACGGCATTAAATACCAAAATAGGATACTATAAAGCTGCGGAAATTGCTAACACTGCACACCAAAATGGTACTACACTAAAAACAGAAGCGGTAAGATTAGGCTATGTTACCGAAGCAGAATTTGATGAATGGGTAAAACCAGAAGAGATGATTGGAGCTTTAAAATAATATAGATTTTCCAATTACAATATAATATTAAAGCGATACAAAAAAGGCCTAGAGTAATTCTATTAAATTTAATAAAAATCTACTTTTGTATCGCTTTTTTACATATTAATGTTAAGTAATGTGTTTGAGCTTTTAAACAAAACTAGATAGTTTTATATATTACTTTTTTTTCAAAAAAAACAACTATTAAAATAAAAAATATGTTTGGAGACATGATGGGCATGATGAATAAACTGAAAGAATCTCAGGAAAAAGTAGCCCAAACTAAAGAGCGCTTAAACAGCGTATTAATTGACGAGCAAAGCTCTGATAATTTACTAAAACTTACACTTACCGCTAATAGAACTATAAAAAACATTAGTATAGCAGACGAATTATTAAAAGACAAAGAACAATTAGAAGATTACTTAGTCCTAACTTTAAACAAGGCTATAGCCAAAGCAACTCAAATTAACGAAAGTGAATTAGCCGCTGCAGCCAAAGATGGATTACCTAATATACCAGGGCTAGATAAATTTATGTAATACACATATTTACTAACCCCATTTTTAAAACCAAAGTAGATTACCCTCAAAAAAATCTACTTTGGCTTACAATCCGTACAAGTAAAAACTTAATCTTTTAATGTTTCTATACTATATAAATTAAAACTATTCTTTCTTATTTTCCATAACAGTCTTATAATGCTCTACTACAGGGAATGGGTCATAGTAATGATGTAGCAATTCCTTCCATTTTAAATAGACATCTGAAGTTCTAAATCCTACTGTATGGTCTTCCAGCGTTTCCCAATCTACTAATAAGAGGTATTTATTTTCTTGTTCGATACATTTCTTTAAAGTATGTCCTTTATATCCCTTTATACCACTAATGTATTCACTTGCAGAGTCAAAGTCCTTTTCAAACTGTTTTGTCTCTCTTTCTTTCACATATAAAATAGCGGTTTCTAAAATCATCCCTAACCTACTTTAGTTCCATTTTCTATTTCTCTTTCTGGTACAAGCAACGTCACAGCTTTATCATCTCCTATAGCTCCTAGAATTAAACACTCACTCATTATATTAGCGATTTGCTTAGGAGGAAAATTTAAAACGGCTACTACTTGTTTGCCTTTTAAATCTTCTGGCTTATACAATTTAGTGACTTGCGCAGAGGTTTTTCTAATTCCAAATGCTCCAAAGTCTATATGCATTTTGTATGCTGGATTTTTAACTTCTTCAAAAATTACACAAGAAACAACAGTGCCAATCCTCATTTCGATTTTAGCAAAATCATTCCATTCTATTGTTTTTTTTTCTGAAGAAGTCATTTTTCCTTTATTATTTAAGCGCTTTTGCCATAACATGGTAGCGAGGGTCTTCTATACTCTCTTCTATAATACCATGAAATTTAGGAGAAGCTTTTCTCATTAAATCTTTACACTCTGTACTTAAATGCTTTAATATTAACTTCTTTCCTTCTGCTTCATACTTCTCTACTAATACATAAATAGCTTCTAAGGCAGAATGATCGGCAACTTTAGCTTCCATAAAATCAATTTCAACATTTTTAGGATCACTTGAAATATCAAATTTAGAATTGAAGTTTTGAATACTACCAAAAAACACCGATCCCCATATTTGATAAACCTTGGTACCGTCTTCTTTTATATTACTATTTACCCTAACACGTTTAGAACTTTCCCAAGCAAATACAAGTGCCGATATAATAACACCTGCTACTACAGCAATGGCTAAATCTTCGAAAACAGTAATTACAGATACAGCTATTAGTACAAAAGCATCGGAACGCGGAATGCGTTTTAAAATCCTAAAACTACTCCAAGCAAATGTTTCAATAACCATCATAAACATTACTCCTACCAGTGCTGCAATTGGCACCATTTCTATATAAGTATCCGCAAATAATATAAAAACCAATAAAGTAACCGCCATTACAATTCCAGACATCCTTCCTCTACCGCCAGAGTTAATATTAATCATGGTCTGCCCAATCATACCACAACCTGCAGTACCACCAAATAAACCACTCACTATATTTGCAGCACCTTGCGCTACACACTCCCTATTACCATCTCCTCTGGTCTCCGTAATCTCATCCACTAAATTTAATGTCATT
>CALGNG010000208.1 GCA_937958735.1 uncultured Aquimarina sp.
ACCTGCCTCGTCTGGTATTCCTGGACCTGGAGATAGTAGTATTTTGTGATAGTTATCTACTTCTTCTAAGCTTAGTTGATCGTTACGTTTTACAATTACTTCGCAATCTAAACTCTCTAAATAATGTACTAGGTTGTATACAAAAGAGTCGTAATTATCTATAACTAATATTTTCTTTTTCATTTTTCGAATTTGCTTTCACTAATTGTTTTGGGCCATAGGCTTCTTACAATTGGTTTTTGTTATAAGCGTCTTTTTTGCGTTAGGGATTGGAACGACATCCTTTTTTTAAATTGTTTCGAGTTTACGAGGAATAATTTAAAAAAAGATATAGTGTAAAGCCCGACCCTTGTGGTAACGCCCTATACGTCTTCTGCTATTTTAAGTGCTTTGGTTAATGCCCCTAATTTATTATATACTTCTTGTAATTCGCTTTCTTCTTTACTCTCGGTTACTAAACCAGCTCCTGCTTGCCAATGTAGGCTATGGTTTTTACTTAAAAATGTTCTAATCATTATAGCATGGTTAAAGTTTCCACTAAAATCCATAAATCCAATGGCTCCTCCATAGAATTCTCTATTAATGGTTTCGTACTTTTCTATTAGTTGCATTGCCATATGCTTTGGAGCACCACTTAATGTTCCTGCAGGGAAAGTATCCGCTACTACTTGCATGGTAGAGCTGCTTTCGCGTTTTTTCCCGGTTACTTTACTTACTAGGTGTATTACATGACTGTAAAATTGTACTTCCCGGTATCGCTCTACGTTTACATTACTCCCGTTACGGCTTAAATCGTTTCGGGCTAAATCTACTAGCATTACATGCTCGCTATTTTCTTTTGGATCTAAGGCTAATTGCTTGGCCAATTCTGCATCTTTTTCGTCGTCGCCAGTACGCTTAAACGTTCCTGCAATGGGGTGGATTTCTGCAATACCCTTATCTACCACTAATTGTGCTTCTGGCGAACTTCCAAAAATTTTAAAATCGCCGTAATCAAAATAAAATAGGTATGGAGAAGGATTAATGCTTCTTAAGGCACGATAAACATTAAACTCGTCTCCCTTAAATTTTTGAGAAAAACGCTTGGATAATACTAACTGGAAAACATCTCCACGCTGACAGTGTTTTTTAGCTATCGCTACATTTTCTTTAAATTTTTCGTCGTCTATGTTACTGGTAGTTTCTCCTACTAGTTTAAAGTTATATGAAGCAAAATTTTTAACTTTAATAAGCGATTCAATTTCTGACACATTACTTTCTTTTTCGTAGGTGTGTGCAAAAATATAGGCCTCGTTATTAAAGTGATTAATGGCTATTATGTTTTGATATACCGCATAATAAATATCTGGAATATCTAACTTATCTGGTTTTTGATTAATTTCTACATCCTCGAAATAACGTACTGCGTCGTAGGAGATGTAACCAAATAGTCCATTGTTAATAAATTTAAAATCGCTAGCATCGGTATCGAAGTGTTTTCCAAATTCCTCTACCGCACTGGGCACATCTTCTTCTGATGTAATGGGCTTGGTAATACTGGTCCCATCTGGGAAACTCTGAACTATGACTTCGTCTTTAATTTTAAAGTCTGCAATGGGATTGCAACAGATATAAGAAAAACTATTTTCCGAACCGTGATAATCGCTACTTTCTAACAATAAACTATTAGGGAAACGGTCTCTTATTTTTAGATATACGCTTACTGGAGTAATTGTATCGGCTAGTATTTTTTTAAAATCAGTTTTAAGTTGAAAACTCATTATTTATTGGGTTTGACTATTTGATTTATAAACGGGTTAAAAATAGTAAAATAAAAAAAAGGCTTGTCACAAATGACAAGCCTTTTTTACAGTAAAAAACAAATATACAAAGCTATGCATCATGATTATAAGTCTATTATACACCACCACCATATATTTGCAATTAATCTTACCATATGGCAAACATAAGTATTTTTTGCTATTTTTACCATTAAACAT
This sequence comes from uncultured Aquimarina sp., assembly GCA_937958735.1. Classification (GTDB taxonomy): domain Bacteria; phylum Bacteroidota; class Bacteroidia; order Flavobacteriales; family Flavobacteriaceae; genus Aquimarina. The sequence goes on from CALGNG010000208.1 coordinate 1,980, forward strand.
TATAATAAAATATGAGACAAGACATAGATCAAGACGAATGGTTGGATCTTTTGGCAGATGACAACAACGCAGTAATACTAGATGTAAGGACTGAGGCTGAGGTTAAAGATGGGTATATAGAGGACATGAAACATATTGATTTTTTTGAAGGTCAGATTTTTTTAGAAGAAATTGAAAAACTGGATAAATCTAAAAACTACTACGTCTATTGTAGGTCTGGCAACAGAAGTGGGCAAGCTTGCGATATCATGGAACAGATGGGCTTCGAAAACACCTATAACTTAGAGGGGGGATTTATGAACTGGACAGGTGACATTAAAGAGGATTAAAACAGTAACCACTTAAATATTTGTAGCTTAGCAGTTAATGTTTGGCATTATAATTGAAATTAAATAACTAACACACCAAACATTATGAAAACACTTATATCATTTCTTCTTCTTAGCTTATTTTACACTACAATTTATGCGCAGAATTTAATTTCTACAAACGCATCTTTTAATAACGAACTAAATAGCTGGGCTACAAATATCGCTGGCAAAAAAACAAACCCTAACAAACCTACTGCCAATTTTAAAATCCACTCCAAAGGACAAGACGGCTCCCCTTCTTGTAAGGTAAGCGTAATGTCTAATGGCAAAAAGCCTGGGAAATACAAAATTTTTTTAAAACACAATCTAGAACCTCTTAAAAAGAAAAAAGAATATTTGCTAACTTTTTGGGTAAAAAGCTGGAGTACTAACAACAAAATCGGCTTTTCTATTTTTTCTTCTAAAGGTAGTAATTCTAAAAACGGATGGGGAGAGCTTCTCACTAAATCAATTAAATACGAAGGAAATGGAGAATGGCAAGAAATAACTCACCGTTTTAAAGCAGAATACCTACAAGGTAAAGCCAAAATAGACCTTAACAATCCTGCTATAAGGTTTGGATTTGGGCAGCTT
>CALGNG010000209.1 GCA_937958735.1 uncultured Aquimarina sp.
CAAAATTACATGTCTAAACATGTAGTAAATATAGAGGTAGATATGGCAACTATAGGGCATCAAGGTATAGAGCACAATTATATTGTAGTTGAGCCTATAGAAAAATTAGAAGTATTACTTCATTTCTTAAATTCTAGAGAAGGGCAGAGAGGAGTTATTTTTTGTAAAACCAAATCAGCGGTTAATAAGCTTGCTAAAAAATTGGCTATTAATAAATTTTCTTCAGGTGCGTTACATGGTAGTTTAACGCAAGGAATACGTGATCGTATTATGGAGCAATTTAGAGAAGGACATATTAATATTTTAGTGGCTACGGATTTAGCGGCTCGAGGTATAGATGTAAAAGATATTTCTTATGTTATTAATTATCATCTACCCGATACTTACGATGCTTATGTGCATAGAAGTGGGCGTACAGCTAGAGCAGGAGCAAAGGGACTTTCTTTAACCATTTTACAAAAAGAAGAAGAAAAAGATATTGCCGATTTTGAAGAAAGATTAGGGATTACATTCCATAAATTTAAAAAGGCAGATTCTCTAAGTATTTTAGAAAATAATGGATTATTGTGGGCTAAAAAAATATTTAAAACCAAACCCAATCGTACAATTTCTACAGATTTTAAAGAAAAAATACATACTGTTTTTCATCACTTAACTAAAGAGGAGTTAATAGAAAAAGTATTGGCTAATTATTTAGAAAATACAGGTACTGTTAATATAAATGTAGCAGATTTAAAAAAACAATAAGGTTTTTGGGTAGAAATAACTTTATTAAATTCTAATTATAGACAAGTAATTAGATATAAAAAAGGTAATTTCGCGCCCTAAAATAAAAGCTATTTATGAAGCGTATTAAAGAATACAAGAAACTATTTGAGGTGGAAAAAGATGTAGATCTTAAGACTCTAAAAAAAACGTATCGTAATTTAGTTAAAGAATGGCATCCGGATAAATACCAAGAAGGAGATCCTAAGTTAGTGGAAGCGCAAGAAAAAAGTCGTAAAATTATAGATGGTTATCATTTTTTGGTAAGTATAGCACCAGAAACTAAAGAAGCTTATTTAGAAGAATATACAGAAACTATAACCAATGCTGCTATTGCAGATTACCAACATAAAGGGATGTTACTAGAAGTTAGTTTTACCGATGGGACTACTTACGAATACTTTGGAGTAACTAAGCAGATGTATATAAAAATGATAAATGCTAGTAACTTAAATCGTTTTGCAAGGCGTAGTATTTACCCTAACTATATCTACAGAAAATCTAAAAGAGATTTAGAAGAAGCATAGAAAGTAAGATGAATCTTATTTTTAAAAAAGTGGCTGTCTAAAAAGTTTAATTTTAGTCTAACTGAACTTGTTTTGGTTTCTCATCAAAGATAATAATTATAGTGATGGGAACTAGAAAGCTGTCTTTTACAGGCAGACAATTTCAAAATGACTATTTAAATAGCTTTTGGGACAGCCTTTTTTGTAAATAGAGTTCTTATACATTAAGCAGGTAATCTTAGCAATTAATAAAGGTTTAACAAATAAAAAGTCTAATGGCAAATATTATTAAGGAACAACAGGATATTCTAAAAAAACTTAAGATATCGACATTAAACCCTATGCAAGAAGAAGCTATTTCTGTTATAGAAAAAGCATCTAATAGCATAATACTTTCTCCTACGGGTACAGGAAAAACATTGGCTTTTTTATTACCTATAATAAAAGCATTAGATCCTAATAGTACAGAAATACAAGTTCTGGTTTTAGTTCCTACCAGGGAACTGGCTATACAGATAGAACAAGTAGCTCGTAACATGGGAACAGGCTTTAAAGTTAATGCTGTTTATGGGGGTAGACCCATGTCTAAAGATAAGATCGAAATTAAACACAATCCTGCTATTTTAATAGGTACTCCGGGTAGAATATTGGACCATATAGATAGCGATCGGTTTTCTAAATCCAGTATTAAAACACTAATTTTAGATGAATTTGATAAGTCTTTAGAAATTGGTTTTGAAGAAGAAATGAGTGCCATACTTTCCGAACTTCCAAATTTAGATAAGCGGGTACTTACATCTGCAACACAAGGTATTACTATTCCAAAATTTGTACAATTAGAGGATCCCGAAATTGTTAATTACCTTGATAAAAAGAAGAACACACAATTAGCACTTAAAAAAATTATTTCTTCGGATAAAGACAAATTAGGGAGTCTGTTAGACTTGTTGTCCCATATAGGAATTCAGCCAGGGATTATTTTTTGTAATTTAAAAGATAGTATTTCTATAGTAAGTGCTTTTTTAGATAAAAATAACATTAATCATGGATGTTTTTCTGGAGGAATGGAGCAAAAAGATAGAGAACGTGCTCTAATAAAATTTAGAAATGGTACCATCATTATTAGGTAATTCAATAGTTTTTTTTGATCCTCTATTTTGAATATTTAATTGTCTCTTAAAATCCTCAATATTTAAACTATATAATGTACTCTTTTTAGGTTGAGTTTTTCTAAATGTTGACTGACCTTTAAATGCAACATTTTCAATATTCAATTTTTTCCACGAACTTTGCGCTTCAACAATAAAACTAACACTTAGTAAAATTAAAAACAGTGTAATTTTTTTCATAAAGGTTTAATTTAAAATTATAAGTTTTTTGTAATAATTAACACTTATTAATTTGCTAACAAAAAACTAATTACTATACAAAAGTATGAATAAAAACGTCTATTTAGTAGAATTATTTCAAAAAGATTATAAAGAAACATGGGATTTACAAACGGAGTTACTTAAAGGTATTGTTGATTTAAAAATTAGAAATAGAAGAGAAAACAAAAACTTAAAGACTGATAATTATTTTTTGTTTGTAGAGCACCCTCATGTTTATACACTTGGGAAAAGTGGAAGTATGAACAACTTATTATTAAATGAAGAACAATTAAAAAATAAAGAAGCTTCTTTTTATAAAATTAATAGAGGAGGAGATATAACATATCATGGACCTGGACAAATTGTTGGATATCCAATATTAGATTTAGAGAATTTTTTTACAGATATTCATAAGTACTTACGTTTTTTAGAAGAAATGATTATTAAAGTTATAGGAGAATATGGACTAAAAGGTGAGCGAAGTGAAGGAGAAACAGGAGTTTGGTTAGATGTTGGAACTCCGTTTGCTAGAAAAATATGCGCTATGGGTATTAAAGCTAGTAGGTGGGTAACCATGCACGGTTTTGCTTTAAATGTAAATACAGATTTGGGGTATTTTGATAATATAATTCCTTGTGGAATAAAAGGGAAAGCAGTGACTTCTATGGAGGCTGAATTAGGAAAAAAAGTGTCTTTAGAAGAAATTAAAGAGAAAATATTAAAGCATTTTAAAAGTTTATTTGAGATAAATGAATTCATAAAAAAAGCGAGCATTTAATAAGCTCGCTTTTCTAGATTATATATAATTTGGTTGTAATTATTTTCTAGCTTTAATTTCAAAAGAAAAGGCAATTAAATCATTAATAGCTTTGTCTTTTAAGTTGTCAAAGAATTTACCTGAACCGTATTGAACATCAAAATCAGTTCTATCTACATTAAATACATCACTTTTAAAAGTAACATCATTACCATTTTCTGTAATAGTAGTAGGAATTGTAATACTTTTTGTAATTCCTTTAATAG
>CALGNG010000210.1 GCA_937958735.1 uncultured Aquimarina sp.
GGTGAATATGGCTGCTTATATTGGGTATTACATCAAAGCAGGAGAACATTTTATATTAAAGAATATTTCTAATGGAAGTTATGCATTACATGCAGAGTCAGGCACTAACTGGAAAGAGAAGCAGGAAATATTTAAATCTTATACACAAGATAGCACAAAACGAGTTAAACATACCAAACAAAAAATTCATGCTAATTTTACTGAAAATCAATATAGTTTCTCTAAAAGAAAATTACCCTTCTCTAATAATACCAAACAAATAGTAAATATCGAAAATAGTATTCCTAAAAGACTAAAAAACCAAACCTATATAAAAGTTAAGCATGAAGATGACTTGGGAAATAATTTAAATTCTAAAGAAATAGATAGCCTTTTTAAAAAAGAATATGCCTGTCCTAAATTCGTCTACGTAGACGGAGTACTCGATTGCATAATTGTCTCATTAGACGAGGAAGGTTAAAGCAAAAAAACGCTTATTAAGCCTAGACAAAAATCTAAGTTTAATAAGCGTTTTTCTATAGAAATTAGGCAGTTACTTCCAAGTAATTACATCTTCTATAGGTCTTCTAGTTTTAGGATTGGTAGGATCTTCTTTTCTATAACCAAAGGCAACCATATAAGATAACCCATACTTTTCTGTATCTATCCCAAATTTATCTTTTAAAAGTTGTTCTGTTTTTTCTTCATGAAAACCTTCTATAGCGCAACTGTCTACTCCTATCATGGCTGCAGAAGTCATCATATTTGCCAAGGCTATATAGTTTTGCTTAGAAGCCCAGTCAAACATTTTTTTATCGGTATCTAAATTAAAATCTGTTTCTTGAAACTCCCTATAAAACTTAGAATACATTTCTATTACTTCTGCTGGTAATTGTTTTACATCTTTCATCATTTTCATAACATAGCTAGATCCCCATTTGGTCAATGGAGTCTTCATACTAAGACCTAATACAAAATGGCTAGCTGTATCTAATTTAGAAGGCGCTCCCCAAGCTACAGGTTTTAATAACCCTCTTAATTCTTTATCTTGTACTACTACAAAATGCCAAGGTTCGAATCCAAAAGAACTTGGAGATAGTCGGGCAGTTTCAAGTATCAACTCGATATCTTGTTTACTTACTATTTTATTCGTATCAAACTCTTTAGTGGCATGTCTATAATTAAATACATTAATAATATCTTCTTTGGAAATATTAGGTACGCTCATAGTTGTTTTTTCTAATTTTAAATTATTCTACAGTTTTCATTTCATTAAATTCCATCTTTTCGATGGCCTCTCCTGTGGTTTCTAAAAAAGCAGCCAAATGTGGGCTTTGCATATGCTCTGCAAAGGACTCATGACACTCCCAATTTTCGTGAAAAAAAAATAAATTGAGATCCTTATTGTCTTCGTATAAATTATAATTTATGCAGCCTTTCTCTTTCCTAGTAAGAGGTAACAGCTTTAACATTTCTGTTTTCAAAAACTCTCTTTTAGCTTCTTTAGCTAAAATTTTGGCTATAATAGTTAATGGTTTGCTCATAGATTAAATATATTTAAAATTAGCCACAGCATTATGCCTTTAAAATTTATAATATTGTTAAAATTTAATAGCCAAAAATGGTTCTTTTTGCTAGGCTCTTTTTGACCGCAAAACTATCTTCGCGATATGTGGATGTATTTAGGACTTTTAGCTGCTTTATTTTTAGGATTACATAACTTATGTAAAAAACATGCTGTACAGGGTAACGAAGTCTTCCCTGTACTTTTAGGTACTATAAGTGCTGGTTTTTTATTGTTACTTCCCTTTTATCTAGGCTCTATTTACTATCCCAACTATATCAAAGAAATAGGCTTTTACATTACTCCCGTCCCTAGACAAATTCATTTTTTTATTTTTATTAAGTCTATTATTATGGCTTGCTCATGGGTTTTGGCTTATCAAGCCCTTAAGCATTTACCTATTACCATTGTTGCCCCCATACGCTCTGCTGGGCCCTTTTTTACTTTTGTTGGTGCTATAATTATTTATAACGAACAACCAACACCTTGGCAATGGGTTGGCTTTTTTATTATTATTTTTTCGGTGCTTTTGTATTCCAAAATAGGAAAAAAAGAAGGTATTAGTTTTAAAAGAAACAAATGGATTTTTGCTATTATTGGTGCTACATTTTTAGGGGCTTCTAGTGGTTTATATGACAAATTTTTAATCCAATCCCTACAACTTAATCCACAAACATTACAATTTTGGTTTTGTGGATATACCATACTTATTTTACTAATTATTTTATCTGTAAATTGGTTTCCTTATGCCATAAAACGTACTTCCTTTAAATGGCGTTGGTCCATACCTGCAGTTGGGGTGTTATTACAAATGGCCGATTATTTTTACTTTAAAGCTCTACAGGATCCAGAGGCCCTAATTATGTTATTATCCGCCATTAAACGCAGCCAGTTACTAATTGCTGTTATTATCGGGGGACTTGTTTTTAAAGAAAAAAATAAACGTAAAAAACTTATCCCGCTAACTGGTATAATGCTTGGTGTATTTTTAATTTTGTATTCATAAATATTTTTCTGCGATCTACCACAAATCTTATAAGTCAATTCAACAATCTATTTCTTAGTATTTTTTTTAGTATAAATTATTTAATTGTTTTCTATGACTAACTCCATCATACCAAAACTAGGAAACTCCGATTTATTATTAGAAACTAGTAAGCTTTGCCTATAATATCCTAATCCCTTAGGGTATTTTGCCCCATAACCTACTTGCTCCCCCTTACTAGTTAAAATAACATCCAAATTACTTTTTGCCGAAAAAACCTGAATTTCTTTAGGAATCGATTTTCTTCCACTTTTAAAATCCGCTACTGTTTTGGTTACCTTAATATTAAAATCTGCTACTTCTATTACTTCGGTTTTCCCATTATTGTCTATCCACTTGTAGCCTATTTTTTCATCCTTATGCTGTTCAAAATGATATAGAGCTCCTTCCACTATTAGTGGTATCCAAAAAAAAGTTTCAAAATCGCCAAACTCTCTAATCTCTTCTTTTTTCCAACGAATCTTTTCGTACAACAGCCAACCCGTCTTCATTTTTCCTCTAATCTTTATTTTTGTTTTACTCGCATAAGTATCTTTGTGTGTTTTACTCCTAGCTGGTGCTAAAACCCACTCATCTTTTTCCGGAATTATTAAAGTAAATACTGGAGCATAAGGGACTCTAACTGTAATTTCTTTTTTCACAGTATTAAAAGAAAAACCTTCTATATTTTTATGTTCAAAACTTTCTTTAGGAATTTTAAGATTGGAATTCTTATAGTTTTTTTTCTTATAAATTATAGGCCAGTCTTTTTTTGTACCATACCAAGACTTAAATTCTACATTATACCCTTCCTTTGTAATATTCCAATTAAAATCTATCGGGATTATTAATGGATGACTAGCATCGTCCGATATAAACACAAAATAATCACTAAAAAGAACAGGGCTATCTGTTTCTGGAGCGTTCTTTTTAGAATGGACACAGCCCATTATACTAAACATTAATAGTGTAAAAATAATTTTCATTTATGTTATATTATGGTGATCTAAAAAAATTTATAAGTATGCCTATTTACCAATAAGTATAATAGAATTCTAAAAATAAGTTTGCAATAATCCTTAAAACCAATATAATTAAAGCAGTTTTCTATCGTCTATTAAGATAATGTAACTTTTAATAAACCTAAGTCGAAATAAAAATAGGAACTTTACCTTCAACAGTTTTATCTTATTATAAGATAAACTATTACAGCTTCCTCCAAATACCATTATAACAAAATGAATTTTAGCAAAAAAACAATGGTAATTACCATTATCCAAATCTTACTTACGGCACTAAGCCCCTCTGTTTTTGCACAAAAAGCATATTCCGATACGGGGATTCGAAACAACAATGGCTTTGATATTGTTGCTACCAACCCCTATGTATACCCTATATCTGTAAAATATAACTTTAAACTTACCAATCTTAGGTCTTCACTTAAAAATGGACAAATTGTAGTAGTCCCTCCTAATGTTAAAAACCACAAAGTGTGCACACTAACCATAATTAAAAAAAACAAAAGGTTTGGTTTTTCTTACGAAAACAAATTTAATGTTGGCGATTTTTACTTAAATACAGCTTCTTTAAATCTCCAGTACGACTTGCCTTTCGAAAAAGGCCTATCTTTTAAAATTGATCAAGGTAATAATGGCAATTTTTCGCACAAAAATATAAATGCTATAGATTTTAACATGCCTGTAGGCACTAACGTATTAGCAGCCAGAGAAGGTATTGTTGTGGGAGTAGTAGATTCTAATAACAAAAGCTGCACAAGAAAAGAGTGCATCCGATATAACAATTATATTAGGGTATTCCACCCCGATGGGACTTTTGGAGTCTATGTGCATATACAACACCAAGGGGCTTTGGTTAAAGAAGGAGATATTATTACAAAAGGCCAATCTATAGCCTATAGCGGAAATGTAGGCTATAGCTCTGGCCCCCATTTACACTTCGAAGTCTATGCTAGCAGGCTAGACGATAAAGAAAGTCTTCTAATCAAATTTCTTATTAACAACGGTAAAAAAGCCACAACCTTAACAGAAAAACAGACCTACAAAAGAAATTATTAGTTATATTAAAAAATAAATAGACCTAATTATCCAATAAATCTATCATTAGCAACCCTTTGTTTTTAAGATAAATAGAATTATTTTACTTAAAAAAAACAAAAAACAGATTCCATATTCGACTTTATTTTTACCTTTGTTATTCTAAATCAAGGGATAGATTTGACTGATTGCAACCCTTTTCTGATTTTTCAGAATAAACTAAAAGCTAAAGCAGTGTAAACTTCTTTTGTCCGTTGCGTCTTACCCAATGTATCTCTTACATTAAAACAGAACAAATGTCATACTTATTTACTTCGGAAAGTGTATCCGAAGGACACCCAGATAAAATTGCAGATCAGATTAGTGATGCTCTAATAGATAATTTTTTAGCTTTTGACCCAGAATCTAAAGTAGCATGTGAAACCTTAGTTACTACGGGACAAGTAGTTTTGGCTGGAGAAGTTCGCTCTAGCACATACTTAGACGTTCAGAAAATTGCACGAGAAACTATAAACCGTATTGGTTATACCAAAGGCGAATATATGTTCGACGGAAGCTCTTGTGGAGTACTCTCTGCAATACACGACCAAAGTCAAGATATTAACCAAGGTGTAGATAGAGGTGTTAAAGAAGAGCAAGGTGCAGGAGACCAAGGTATGATGTTTGGTTATGCCACTAAAGAGACCGAAAACTTTATGCCATTAGCTTTAGATCTATCCCATAAATTACTTATTGAATTAGGTAAATTACGTAGAGAAGCTACCGCAATTCCTTATTTAAGACCAGATGCTAAGGCTCAGGTTACTATAGAATATAGTGATGATAATGTACCACAGCGTATAGAAGCTATTGTAGTTTCTACACAGCATGATGATTTTGATGAAGATGAAGCCATGTTAGCTAAAATCCGAAAGGATATTGTGGATATTTTAATTCCACGTGTACAAGCTACTTTACCAAAACAACTTGCCGATTTATTTAATAGCGATATTAAATACCATATTAACCCAACTGGTAAATTTGTAATTGGTGGACCACATGGTGATGCTGGATTAACAGGAAGAAAAATTATTGTAGACACCTATGGTGGTAAAGGAGCACACGGTGGTGGCGCTTTTTCTGGAAAAGACCCTAGTAAAGTAGACCGCTCTGCAGCTTATGCTACAAGACATATTGCTAAAAACTTAGTAGCCGCTGGTGTTGCAGACGAACTTTTAGTACAAGTTTCTTATGCTATTGGTGTCGTAGAACCTATGGGGATTTTTGTAGATACTTACGGTACTGCCAAAGTAAATTTAACCGATGGTGAAATTGCTAAAAAAGTTTCTGAAATTTTTGACATGCGCCCAGCTGCCATAGAAGAGCGTTTAAAGCTTCGTAATCCTATTTATAGCGAAACTGCTGCATACGGACATATGGGACGTAAAAACGAAGTGGTAACCAAAACATTTAGCCAACCAGACGGAAATACAATAACCAAAGACGTAGAATTGTTTACTTGGGAAAAATTAGATTATTTAGATAAAGTAACTACAGCTTTTAGCTTGTAAGTGATCCCCTAGAATTAATAAAAAAAATCCCAAAGCAGAATCTGCTTTGGGATTTTTTTTATTAATTTATTAGAAAATTAAAAACTTAAGAAAATCACAACTTTTCCATTCATCATAGAACTTTAATATTTCCTTAACTAGGAAACGAAAAGGATATAAATAGTTTCGTGTCTTGTTTTAAGAATTGTTGATTCGCAAAAATTTATATATGAGGAAGATTATTTTATCTGTTTTAGGAATACTATTAATTGTAGCCTCTTTTTTAGGAGCAAAAAAAATTATAGCCAACAAAAAAACTCCAAAACCAAAAGTCGAAAAAATTATTAAAACCGTTTTTGCAAAAAAAGCACAAAACCAAACCATCCCCATAATTATATCGGCTAACGGAAACCTAAAAGCAAAAAGGCGAGTAGAATTATTTTCCGAAGTACAAGGTGTTTTTAGAAAAGGCGCTAAGTTCTTTAAACCTGGAGAGTCTTACCGTAAGGGGCAAACCTTAATTCGTATAGACGCATCGGAATATGCCGCAACAGTACTCTCTGCAAAAAGTAATCTGTACAATCTAATTACTTCTATAATGCCCGATTTACGTTTGGATTATCCAGACATTTTTCCAAAATGGCAAGCATACCTCAACTCTTACGATATTAAAAAAAGCACTCCTACTTTACCCGAAATGGTTTCGGAAAAAGAAAAATATTTTATTAGCGGTCGCGGAATTTTAAGTAGCTATTACAGCGTTAAAAATTTAGAAGAGCGTTTATATAAATATAACGTTACCTCGCCTTTTAATGGAATACTTACTCAAACTCTTGTTACAGAAGGTACCTTAATCCGTGCTGGTCAAAAATTAGGGGAATTTATAAATACAGATATTTACGAACTAGAAGTGTCTATTGGCAAATCTTATAGCGACCTCCTAAAAATTGGTAAAAACGTAACCTTATCGGATCTTAATGGCTCGGAAGAGTATCTAGGAAAAGTAGCCCGAATTAACGGAAACATAGATCAAGAAACACAAACCGTAAAAGCATTTATAGAAGTTTCTAATAAAAACCTAAAAGAAGGTATGTACTTAGAAGCTAAATTAGCAGCAAAAAGCGAAACCAATGCTATAGAAATAGATCGAAGTTTACTACAAGAAAACCATAACATATTTATTGTACGTGACTCTATCCTAGACCTAATTGCTGTAAAACCTGTTTATTTTTCCGAAAAAACGGTAGTTATTAAAGGCGTACCTAATGGAACAATTATGGCTTCTAAACCTGTAGCGGGAGGTTATGCTGGAATGTTAGTGAAAATTTACGAAGACAAAACAGCTAAAATCCAATAACAATGAGAAATATTATACGCTATTTTATAAAGTATCACGTTGCTGTAAATGTAATCATTATTGCCTTTTTTGTTTTTGGAATTGTTGGCGCGTTATCCTTAAAGTCTTCTTTTTTCCCACTAGTAGACTCTAAAAATGTTACTATTAATATTACCTATCCAGGGGCATCGCCCCAAGAAATCGAAGAGGGTATCGTTTTAAAAATCGAAGACAATTTAAAAGGGCTAGAAGGAGTAGATAGGGTAACTTCTACTTCCAAAGAAAACAGCGGATCTATTAATGTCGAAATTGAAAAAGGTCGCGATATTGATTTTATGCTAGTACAGGTAAAAAATGCTGTAGATCGTGTACCCTCCTTTCCTGTAGGGATGGAACCACTTATTGTTTCTAAAAGAGAAGAAGTAAGACAAACCATTACTTTTGCCATTAGCGGAAAAGAAGTGCCTTTAGCTACCTTAAAGCAAATAGGGCGTAACATTGAAAATGATATTAGAGCCATCGATGGTATTTCTCAAATTGCTATTTCGGGATACCCCGAAGAGGAAATAGAAATTGCCGTGGACGAAAATAGCCTACTGGCCTACAATCTAACTTTTAGCGATGTCTCACAAGCTGTGGCCAATACCAATATATTGGTAACTGGAGGAACCATAAAAACAGATGCCGAAGATTATTTAATTCGTGCCAATAACCGTTCTTATTATGGAGACGAATTTTCTAACCTAATTATTAAAGCAGACAATGCAGGAAACACTATTAGGTTAAAAGATGTTGCCAAAGTAAAAGACCGTTTTGCCGAAACACCTAATACCGCTTATTTCGATGGAAACTTATCTGTAAGCACCACTATTACCAGTACCAATACCGAAGACTTAATTACCACAGCAGATAGCATTAAACAATACATAGAAGATTTCAATCAAAAATACAACAATGTCCAATTGGATGTAATTAGAGATTTGTCCATTACTTTGGTGCAGCGTACTGCTTTATTAATAGAAAATGCTTGGGTAGGAATGCTTTTAGTACTCTTATTTTTATCTGTTTTTTTAAACACTAGACTTGCTTTTTGGGTTGCCTTTGGTTTACCTGTAGCTTTTTTAGGAATGTTTATTTTTGCTGGCTTTTTTGATGTAACTATAAATGTATTATCTCTCTTTGGGATGATAATTGTTATTGGTATTTTAGTTGACGACGGTATTGTTATTGCCGAAAACATTTACCAACATTACGAGAAAGGAAAAACGCCTATACAGGCTGCCGTAGATGGCACTATGGAAGTAATCCCTCCGATTATTTCTGCCATAATTACT
>CALGNG010000211.1 GCA_937958735.1 uncultured Aquimarina sp.
CACTTACTGTTGCCCGTAAACGTGTTCCTGCTTGCTCCGATAGGGTTAATATTTCTACAGGGAATCCGTTAGCTTCAAAAGGAATCCCTATTTTTTCGTGCCGTTCCTCTATTTTCTTATGTCCTGGACTAGGTTGTGCTATACCACTTAAATCGCCTTTTAAATCCATCAGTAATACTGGAATCCCTTTATTACTTAGATTTTCTGCCAGCACCTGTAATGTTTTTGTTTTACCCGTACCCGTCGCTCCAGCTATTAGTCCGTGCCGGTTTAAGGTTTTTAAAGGTATTTTAATTTGGGCCTCTGCTAACGTTTCTCCTTCTAACATCCCTGCACCTAGTGTAATAAAATCTCCTTTAGTGGTATATCCCTCTTGTATATTGTTTATAAAGTCTTTTGTCGTGCTCATTTCTATAATTTTATAACCTATAAGATCTATTTTAAAGTTTCCTTTATATATTTATTACAGTTATTGTTTTGTAAATATGGATAGCAATATATATAGCAAAATAGTAGCCAAAACACCTGCATAACCTAATAGTAACACCAAAATTAGTGCGGCAATAATTAGCGTATAACGCATCCAATTATCTTTAACATCCCAAGTTTTAAATTTAAGGGCAAATAATGGTAACTCTGCATTTAGCATATAACTACTAAAAATAATAATTCCAAAAAGAACATAGGTATTAACTAACCAAATACCTATTAAACTTTCTGGCTGATAATAACTAATTAACCCTAAACTAATTATTAAAAGAGTATTGGCTGGTGTAGGCAGCCCTATAAAGGAGGAAGTTTGCCTAGTATCGATATTAAATTTAGCTAACCGGTACCCAGAAGCCATGGTTACTATAAAACCTAACAAAGGCAAATAATCCATTATATAAAAACTTGGTAGCGATACGGGCAAAAAATCCTGCACCAAATGGGATTTATTTAATAACTGAAACATAAACATACCTGGCACCATACCACTAGTAATCATATCCGCTAAAGAGTCCAATTGCAAACCTAATTCGCTCTGCACATTAAATAGTCTAGCAAAAAAACCATCGAAAAAATCAAAGAAAATCCCCAACAATGCAAAAAAAGCGGCTATTTCCAATTTATCTATACTGGCAAAATATACCGCCACACAACCCGAGAAAAGATTAAGTAATGTAATAGCATTGGGAATGTACGGTTTTATGGACATATTCTATATAATTAGGCTTTAAACACAATAAGGTGCTGTAAATAAAGTTTAATATATGGTAAAAAAATAACATCTTTGTAAAAAAAAATCTTTGAAAAAACTTGTATTAGTCTTACTATCGGTAGTTTTTTGCCTTAGTGCACATTCACAAACACGCAGTTATTCTAATGAATTTTTAAGCATTGGTGTAGATGCTGCTGCTTTTGGAAAAGCGAATGCCGTGGTAGCCACTACAGATAATGTAAATGCTACGTATTGGAATCCTGCTGGACTTACTAATTTAAAAAACAAGCAAGTATCTTTATTACACTCCTCTTACTTTGCTAATATAGCCAATTACGATTTTGCTGCTTATGCCCAGCCTTTAGACAACAATAGCGCTTTAGGTATTTCTTTAGTTAGGTTTGGTGTGGACGACATATTAGATACTCGTAGTCTAATAGCTAACGACGGTACAACAGTTACTCCGTTTAGGGATCTCCCACGTTTTTCTACTGCAGATTATGCTTTTACCATCTCTTATGCTCGTAAATTATCCGAAAAAAACTTTAGCTATGGCGTAAATGCTAAAATAGTGCGTAGGATTATTGGAGACTTTGCTTCTGCTTGGGGTTTTGGTCTTGATGCCGGGATACAAGGAAAATATAAAAACATTAGTTACGGAGTAATGGTTAGGGATATTACTACAACTTTTAACTCTTGGAAAATAGACGACGATATCTTTGATACAGAAATACAAGACCCTACCAATGCTTTAAACAGACAAGAAATTCCTGAAAAAACAGAAATTACTATTCCTAGTATACAAGCGGGTATTTCTAAAGATTTCGATTTGTACCGAAGAGATCTTATTTTAAATGCAGAAATAGATTTTAATATCCGCTTTGCAGAATCTAACGACCTTATTAGCGCTTCTAATATTAGTATTAACCCTGCAACTGGTTTTGAGTTGGCCTACAGAAACACTGTCTTTTTAAGAGGTGGTGTGGGAAATTTTCAAAACACCGAAGACTTTAACCAAAAAGACAACCTTACCTTTCAGCCTAATTTCGGGGTTGGCTTCCAATACAAAGGTATTTCTGTAGATTATGCCTTAACAGATATAGGAGACCAGAGTGACGCATTATACTCTAACGTATTTTCTTTAATTATAGACTGGAAAGTTTTTGGCCGTTAGGAAAAAAGAATCTTAATTCTTTTTTTACCTCAAATAGTACCCTACTTTATATTATGTCTAATAATATCTAAGATTTCTATATAAATTATTAAGGCTAATGGTTTTCGCTTCCAAATTCTGGTCTATTTATTAAAGTCCTCGCCTATTCCTAAAATGCAAAAGCTCTATAAATTACAAATACTTCTTAAGTGTTTCTTTTATCGAGGTACGCTTTTACGGTCTATTTACTAAGGTATTTTAAAGGTAAATACTGGATAGATTCTCTAAATACGGCTGACTTTAAGTAACAGACCTTTTACGCAACCTGTAATTGCCCAACAGTATCGCTTAATGACGAGCAACACGCTTTAAAATTAACTCATAACTTATAAAAAAGTCAGCAACATGGTGGGTAAAAGACCACTAGCCCTAACAATATGTATACGTTATGCGGGGTTCGGTTTGCTTTAGGTTGAGTCTTTTTTTTGCGAGGTCGGCAATACATAATGATGAATTTTTCCTTAAATTTAAAAAATCACAAGATGTATTGCCTTGTGCTTGGCTGAAATTCGATGAATTTCTGCGCCGCAAAACACATATATTTGGCGTTAGCATTTATACATAAAATCAATTACATAATGGGCTTTGAAAACAACACAAAAGAAAAAAGTTTTAATAGTTATGCTGGTACTGACCCCGGATGGGGAACTGAAGCAAGAAGAGCTATGTTTAGAGCAGCTTGTAAATATTTAGGCATGAATCCTGATATGGCTGGAAATATTTTTATGGTTGGAGTGCATTCCATGTTACAAAGTGATGCAGTATGTCTTACAGGAAATAGCTTAAATAAAGTAAAAAATGATGATGCTTTATTACGAGAACAAAAAAAAGAAATTGAAAAAATTAAAAATCACCCCAATTACAAAATTAGAAAAGACGATGGTTCAGGTTCTTTTAGCACTCAACTTGGTGGTCAACGTGCTAAAGGAGAAATGTGGAAACAGGCACTAGAATTTTGGAAATGGAATGATGAATACAGTGCTACTTGGGATATGGCTTTTAATGAATTAGTATGAACTGTTAGGTCTGTAAATATTAAATACGAATATGAAGTTGATATTGATGGTAAAATTACATTTCGATATTGGTTTACTGATACCTTAGATTTAAGACCTAGTTGGGGCAGTCGATCTACCGAATATAATGCAGTTTGCGCAGTACTCGGTTTCTTATATCATGATGCACTTGGAGGTAGTGACGAATTGCAAATACAAGCTTATTGGACAACTACAATTAAAGGAGAATGAAAAATTTAAAAAAAATTATTTACATAGTATTACTAACAATGGTTTCATCTTGTTTTTTTGACAAAAAACATAAAAATGTAGATTCGTTTTATACTAAAAGAATCCATTTGGATTTTCCTGTACTTCCTTTAGCAAAACCAATATTCGTGCATTACGATAAATCTTATAATGAATGGTTTTTTGAAATTCCTGAATTTTTTAAAAACAAATTATATTTAGAAAATTTAAAGGAAATAGGAATTGATAATGTTTATATATACGGAAAAACCAATAAGAAAAAACGAAACCTTAAAAACTATAAAGAAGGAGAATTTGTATATGCAAATAAATATAATGGTATTTCAATATCAAAAGAGCTTTCTAAATTAGAAGGAGAATTACAAATTTTTTCTGTTGATTCTACCAAAACCATCTTTATAGAACCAGAACGTTGGTTTGTTATTAATGTATCCGATAGTATCACAGATGTCTTTTTTTCGAAGAAAAAATATAATGATTATTTAAAAGGAAAAGGTATTTCGGGTAAAATGTACAAAATCGAAAAGTATCATAAACAATACAGAGAAACAGGTATATTACCTTGGTTTCCTGATAATATAAAAGAGAAATTAAAAAAATAGTACGAAATGCTAACACTATATATAGCAAATAGGGCGATTTATTGCTTGTTCAAAAGTCGACGTTTGTTTACTCTGTATCCAAATCTTTTGATTTGGTATTAAAAGAAAAAAATTAAAACAAAATACAAAAGATTTGGCTTGTGGCTAAACCGAAAGCAATCGCTTATTTTCTGCCCAACTTGCCATATATTTAACGTTGTGTGTAATTAAAAAAAAGGTCAACCTATTTCAGGACAATACAAAATGACAGATAAAGGCAAAATAAAAGAACTAAATCAGAGAATTGACGAAGTTCTCTATTATGAATGGGGCCCAATTGGAGTATCTGACGAACCTTGCGCAAGAGCGGAATATAGTTCTTATACGATGACAATATTGAAATACGTCTTAAAAGAAGATTTAAACCAAATAGCAAATCAATTGAGTAAAATAGAAACAGGTTCAATGGGATTGTCAACAGATAAAGAACGAAATTTGACAGTAGCTCAAAGGCTTTTGGACTATAAACACGCTGTTGAAGAAGGTCTAAAATAATCTATGTACGAAAAATTAACATACAGCGGAAAAGAATGCACTAATTATTTGTATTTCTCTTTTGATGCCGAATATTTCGAAACAGAAAAGATAACGAAGGAATTAAATATTGAGCCGACTTCTGTTATCATAAAAAAAGAACCTGTTCCAAAATCAACTGCTTGGAAATATCGAATTGATGCTGGAAATGAAATTAATTTGGAAATTGATCTTGAAAAATTGATTAAAACATTTGAGTCAAAAACGGAAATCATAAACGTTCTTAAAGCAAAATATAATTTAACAACAAGAATACAATTTGTAATTGACATTGATATCAATCCAGAAGCTTCAACACCCTCTTTCGGATTGAATAAAAAAGCGATTGATTTTTTAAGTAAAACTGGAACTGAAGTTGATTTTGACCTTTACAAAGCTGATACGATTGGAATTCTAGAAAAGTTGGATGGATAAAAAACTGCACACAACACGGTGTAATAAAATTTGGCATTTACGGTTGAAAATATAAATACAAAATATTTAATATTTGGCTTAGTTATAAACGTGGAACAATCTGTTTTAATTTAACTAAAAGTATAAAACTGTAGCTAATAAGTGCTATTATTAATGTCCAATATAATACTAGCCAAAATATAGGTACACTTATACCATTGTAAAATCTTATCTCTATTTCTATCCTAAAAAACTGCTTAAAGCTTTAAATTTATCGAAATAATAATAATTTAAGCCTTACCTCTCCAAGCATTAGAAAATTTAACTTCTTAAAAAATACTCAATACAGCCTATAACTAAATAGGGTTTTCTGTAATTAAACTGTTCTTGTCATAAAGAAAAAATTGACATAAGTCTATGGATTTAGATGCCTATACGAGTCCGCAGAACTCTGCGAAAGAAAAAAAGAAAAAACAAAGCAAAAGAGTATTATTACTTACTTATGAAGAGGTAAATGATGATTCGTTAATGAAAGTTAATGCTACACATCTCCAAGAATACATAAAAAGTGGTTACGAGGTACAAACTTTAATGATTGAAAATAAAGACTTGTCAATTGAAAAAAAACAAAATCACTCCAAAATAAGCCCAGATTCTTTATTACTAATGGACAAATTAGCTTGGCTTAAAGAAAAAGAAGACTCCAAATTAATTTTTTATCATCATGGATTACCAGAAAACGAAAAAGAAAATCTTAAAGGCAAAAACTCGGGAGCTATGCTTTCCCAACATGGACTTTCTGGAAATTTAAAAAATATGTCGGTTTTGTATCTACCTTGTTCTGGAAATGCAGGTCCCGAAGCAACTAATTTTGTTAATCGAATAGCTAAAGAAGGAGTAAATTTTCTGGTTGAAGCTATAGACAAAGTCCGGACTATAAAATTAAGGCCACCATATAAACAGGATAAAGGCACTTTTATTAAAGATCAAGAAACAAAAATAGAAGATGCTAATAATTTAGAAAAAGCATGTTTAGCAGCTAATGGCAAACTAGACACATCACAAAAAGAAATAATAGACAATATAAGATTAAAAGCCACTATAAACCTTAAAAATATAGATTACATATATGGAGAAAAAGGGTCTTATTATTTTGCTGAAAAAAAACCAGAACTACCAAAAAAAAATAACACTATTTATCACCCTATTAATAAACCCGATATAAAAACGGGAAAATATAAATTTATTACCTACTTCCTAGTTGGAACACCAAAAAAAACAATATTTGGAAAAACACCTACTATTACTAAAACTAAAGACCCCAAAAAAATAGAAAAATTTAGAAGCGATATTGCCTTACAAAATGCATCTAATCAAGCTAGACCTAGCTTAAAAAAACAGTTGTCAAATAATAAATTACCTCCTGCTCAAAAAACAAAGCTTAAGTTATAATTTTAGGTTTTTACTCTAAATAGAGTATATTTTCACACCCAAGACCATACTTAACGCTTTAATAATTAACAGGTAAATTACTGTACTAAAGAACTTAGTTAATAAGAAAACAAAGACTATAACTTTATACCATCCCGTTTTATTTTTTTCCTTATTTACAATATTGGAAAAACTATTTAGTTAGAAATTCGAAGATTTATTTGAGAAGAATTTAATTTACACTCTCCAAACCAAATTTTTAAATTTTGCTAATTATTTTATTTTGGGAAACACATTAAATTTGGCTACTTTTCAAAAACGCCCAAACCATTGTATAAACAACAACTTGGGTTGTTTATACAATGGTTTGGTAGCTACAGTTTTATTTACCCCAATTTTTAATTGCTCGCTCAATCTTATTTTCCCATTCTGGATTTGAAAAACCTTTCCATAGATTTTTTTTAGCTTCCATTGCAGATGCTACGGCTGCTTTTTTATTTCCTAAAGACAAAAGTATTTCACCTTTTAGATAATGCGTATAAAATGCAGTATTTCCAGTATCAATTGCTTTTTGAATATAAGTTAAAGCTTTATCAAAATTTTTATCTTCTAAAAACAAATATTCACTAACTAAATAGTATTTATATCCAAGTGGTTTTTCGTCCAAACCTAAAGCAAAACTATAGTTAGCTTTAATTTCTTTTCTGTGGTTATTACTTATAGAAATAGGAATTTTGATTCTCGAATTTTCCCATTGCACAT
>CALGNG010000212.1 GCA_937958735.1 uncultured Aquimarina sp.
CTCTCATGTTAAAAACACTAAAGTTTATACGCATGAGATAATCCCATCAAGACTTATCTCTAGAGATTCATTTTAAATTTTAATAGTAATTTCTTATTATTAAATAATAATTGTTGGGAAGTTTTGCGGTACTTTTTCTTATTAAATAATTAAGCAAGTTTAGAATAAGGTTTATACAAAAGATAAGGGTAGTCGTTTAAAACGACTACCCTTATCTTTTGTTAATACTGGCTAGATCTAAATGCGAGTTAGTTGACTAGTATGATAACCTTTGAATAAAATAAATTCGCAACGCCTATTTTTTTGATGGTTTTCTTTAGTACAATGGTCTTTACAATCTATTATGGGGCGGAGTTCACCAAAACCATAGACTTGTATTCGATTTTTGGAAATCCCTGCATTTACCATATAACGCTTTACACTTTCGGCTCTTTTAAGACTAAGTTTTTTATTGTAGGCAATAGAGCCTCTGGAGTCGGTATGGGCTTGTAATTTAATTTTAGAGTTAGGGAATTTATTTAGGAAAAGAATTATTTTTTGAAGTTCAATTTTAGATTCTTTTTGAACAGTATACTTGTTGTATTCAAAATATATTTTTTCTAGCTGAAGTTTGCTTTTTAAATCGTCCCCGTATTTAAGATTAATTCTATTTAAAAGACTTCCTCTTTTTAGAAAAATATCCTCTTTATAGTTTTTGGAATTTTCCACTACAATTTCGGTTGATAAAAAATCCTCTTTGTCAATTCTAATAAAGTATTTCCCAAAACAATCTACATCAAATTGATAATAACCATTTCTATCAGAAGATATAGTTTCTACAGCTTCGTCGTTATGATATAGAGTAAGTCTTGCATTAGGGATCTTATGGTGTGCATTGGAAGAAAAAACTGTACCTTTTATACGGTTGGAGCAGCTTAAAGACGATTTTCCAGTTTTATGAAATTTATAAATATCGTCACTCCCCACTCCGCCACTTCGATTACTAGCAAAATAGCCTGTTTTTTTATGGTTATTATATGTAAAAGAAAAATCGTCGTAGGGAGTATTTATAGGAGCACCTAAATTATAAACAGTACTATATCCCTCTTTTTTGTCATATTTACTCATAAAAATATCTAAACCTCCTAATCCTAAATAGCCGTCGCTAGCAAAAAATAAGTTGTCGTTATCGTCCAAACTAGGAAACGTCTCCCTGCCAGAGGTGTTAATTTTTTCTCCAAGATTGGTTACTTCTCCAAATTTTCCGTCTTTTTCTATATTTACTACATACAAGTCCGACATTCCAAAGCCTCCAGGCATATCGCTAGTAAAGAAAAGCTTTTTACCATCGTTACTAAGGTAAGGGTGGGCTACAGAATAGTTGTCGTTGTTAAAAGGTAGTTCTTCTATATAATTTAGATGCCCTCCGTTTTTGGAAGTAGCACGGTATAATTTTAACATAATTATACCAGTGCTACTTTTTTTCTTTTTCTTTTTATAATAGTTATTACGGGTAAAGTATAAAGTATCCTTATTTTGGGTATACACAGCTGTAGATTCATGGTATTTGCTGTTTACTGCTCCTTCAATTTTACCGACTTGATCTTCTTCAATTTTGTATAAATTAGAAAAAGGTTGATTATTCCATTCGTGAACTTTAGAGTCTATAGTGTCTCTAGCAGAAACAAAAAGTAAGGAATTACTGTTGTTATATAATCGTGGAGCATAATCGGAAAATATAGAATTATAGTCAAAATTATCTAAGATAATCGATTTGTTTTTTCGTTTTAATATCTCGTTAAGATTTTGCTTTTTATTGTTTTTAATGCCTTTTCGTTTGTAAAAAGCAGCCATAATTTCTTCCGATTTCTGGTAAAGCTTCATGCTTCTTAAAGTATGTGCGTATCTAAATAGATATTCTGCTTCGTAATCGTTTCCAGAATATTTAGTAATAAGTTCGGAATACCATTCTAAGGCATTATTTAGATCGTTATTGTAGTAATAAGAATCTCCTAACTTCATTAAAAGCGAGGCCGATCTATTGCCTTTGTTTATAAGTTCTTTGTAAATCTCTCGTGCATCAATAAAAGCGAAATGATCGAATTTTTGAGTAGCTTCTTTTGTTTGTTCTTTTGTTGCTTTTTTTTGAGAAAAACAAGAACTGTAGGATAGGACAGAGAGTAATAAGTAGAGGTGTATTGTTTTCATCATTACAGTATTTTAATTATTGTTTTTATATAAAATTCAAATATTTATGGGTGCTAAAGTATTGACAAACAATACCAACACAGAGCGTGGTTATTTGTAATTTAAAAGCGAGATACTTCCTTAAATATTCTTTATTTATGTTTTTTTGTCTAAACAATGTCTATTGCCTATAAGTATAGGGAGTTGATCTGTTTTAGAACCCTATTTCCAGATGTTGTATTTACAAACAAATATGTTTGTTTTTGTGTATTTATAGGTACTAACGTTATGTAATAAATGCTAGTGGATTTTAGAAAAATCTAGGAAGCATTACACGGTCTATATATTTACCTAAATTAAATTTTATAAACACTTCAAAACTTCCGTTTTTTGTAAAGTCTACCGACGAAGAAATACTTTTTTCGTAATGTAGACCAACTAGTATTTCTTTAGAAAGCCTAAATCCTGTAACGCCTCCTATAGAGGATTTTACTCTATGGGAAACTCCTAGGATAAATTTATTGTAAAACAAAGTGTTTAAATTAAGGTCTAAACTAAGATCGTTAGATCTTAAATATCTTAGATTGAATGAAGGTTTAATTAAAATGGAATCTCCGCTATTGTTTAAAGATCTATAAGATCCGATATTAAAAATATAACCCATAAATAAATAACTGTCGAAAGTTAATTTTTCATCTTTTTTCCTAAAGTCGGGATTTATATTTTCTTTCGAAAAAAGATTTAAGATACTTAGTCCTGTAAAAAAATTGTTTGATTTATAGAATATTCCAGTTCCAAGATTCAATTTTATATTTTTATCAGATTCAATGTTTCCTATTAATTCGTCTCCTTCGTCTAAGGCAGGAAAATCGGAAAAATCAAAATTTTTATGATCGATCGATAACTCCATCCCTAAACTTAAAAAGCGATTTCTAGCGACTTCAATTTTATAAGAGTATTGTCCTTTAATGTTGGTTTTTTTTAGCGGAGTTAAATTAGAGTGTTCTATAAAAAGACCTAACCCCATATTTTTTTTAAAAGACATATTCCCAGAAATAATATAATCCTCTGGGCCGCCATCTACCCCAAGCCATTGGTTTCTATGAAAAGCATATAGGGAAACGCCTTCGGATTCTCCTGCTACAGCAGGGTTAATAGCTGCGGGATTATATATAAATTGGGTGTTGCTGTAATTTTGCGAGGAAGCTATAGAATAAGATAATAAAGTAAAAATTAATATCAATATTGTAGC
>CALGNG010000213.1 GCA_937958735.1 uncultured Aquimarina sp.
CAGGACATAGGTATGCTCACTGTGCACTTTAACGTAATGCAACCGGCTGAAAGCTATGCCAAAGCACTAAAATTATTGGGACTATAAGGAGAACCTATGTCCGAACACTCACATTTATTAGCATTTTCTTATGCTTTTCTATTTCTGTATTATTATCAAATCTATTTTTAATTTTTTTTGCAGGTATGCCTGCATATACAGAAAATGGCTCTAAATCTTTTGTAACAATAGATCCCATAGCTACAATTGCTCCATCTCCTATTGTTACGCCTGTTTTAATTTTAACATAAGCACCTAACCAAACATCCTTACCTATTACTGTTTTATCTAAAATTCCTCTTCCTGAAAAAATAGTTGGTAAACCCGGAATCTTATACTCATGGTCTCCACCAATAATGCTTACATTATTAGCTAACATAGTGTAATCTCCTATAGACACTTTAGGATACACCAAACAATTTGGACCAATATAACTATAGGCTCCTGCTTTTAAATCCCTAAAAACTTTAGCTTTACTAGACATATAAAAAGTAGGATGAACATTTTTAAGTTTTCTTTTTTTTCTTATATAAAACATTTTTAAAAATCGATATATTTTTCTTACTCTATTTACCATACAAAACTTTTTTAATTATTTCTGTTTGATATAAAGGAGTGTAATACGTATCAATTTTCTCATAACATCTTTCCCTTACTTCTGTTCTATTATTATCAGAAGTTTTGAACCACTTTGCTATTTTATCCTCTAAATCTATTAAATCATTCTTTTTAAAAAAGCTTCCTGTTACTCCTTCTTCCACAACTTCAAATTCTGGCATTTGAGATTCAAATTCGTTATGGGTAATTACAGGTGTTCCATAAACCATAGAATGCATCGCTGTTAAACCGACATTTCCTGGTGAAACACATAAGTCTGCATTAAATATTAAATTACCTATTTCAAATTCATCATAACAAGCACCATAAAACCAAACCTTTTTGTCTATTTTATTTTTAATTACTTGTTTTTTAAGAAAGTCTAATTCTTCCCCTTCCCCTATTAAAACTAGATTCAAATCCACTTTAATATTAATTAAATCTGTAACCGCTTGGATTAATAAATCTAATCGCTTTACTTTTGTTAATCTTCCTATAAATATAATGGTATTATTTTCGTTCAAAAAAAAGTCTTTATAAATATTATTCAAACTTAATTTCTTCCTAACTAATATTTGTTTTTCGTAATCTAATGAATTAAAAACAACATGTAATTTATTAGCATTAAATCCTTCTTCTATCATTAACTCTTTTGCATAATTACCGTACAACAATAATCCATCACTCAAATTAAAAAAAACTTTTTTAACCTTCCTTTTAAGAAACGTTTCATCTCCATACCA
Organism: uncultured Aquimarina sp.; assembly: GCA_937958735.1. GTDB lineage: Bacteria > Bacteroidota > Bacteroidia > Flavobacteriales > Flavobacteriaceae > Aquimarina. Next base: position 1,380 of record CALGNG010000213.1, read on the forward strand.
TCCATGGGTCCATAAAAAAATCTTTTTTTTAAATAAAAAAGAAATTATTAAAGCAACCCAGGTACTAATACAATAATATTCTCCTAAAAAAATATAATTCTGGTATTTTTTTGACAGCATTATCCCTAAAATACCTTTCTGAAAATAAATTGACGATAATACCTTTATGTTTCTTAATTCTTTTTTAAATCCTTTAATCGTATTATAATCGATTTTTTGAACATCACCCATTTTGTCTCCAAAATAAAAATCGATATTTAAATTCTCATCTAAAGACTTAAAAATTCCTTTTCTATAATGTTGTGCATAATTATAGACTAAACAGATTTTTGTTTTTGACATAACTAATTATCTGTTAAAAATAATTGATATTTTTTCTTTACAAAGAACTTTATTATCACGAGCTATATCAATTATTTGACTCTTTAATTTAGATTGATTTTCATAATGTTCTCTAACATTATCAATCGAATCCGAAATTAAACATTCAATATTATTATCCGATAAAATCCTATTAATTTTAGAAGTCTTAGCATCGTCTTTTAAAATTAAAAAAGGTATTACATGATGCACTATACCTAAAATCATTACATGTAAACGATTTGTAATTAAATAGACAGATTCGCTATAAGTATCTACAATATCATTATACCAGATACAATCTGATATAATATTACAATTTAATTTTTTAAACTTATTATACAAAAATTCATTATAATCTTTATCAGATTCTACTTGATGAAAAAAACAAACCTCTAATCCTTTACTTATAAAAAAAGGTATTGCTTGGCTAAGGTATTCTTCTATTTTTTTATCGTAATCCAAATCATTTAAATTTCTTAAAGAAATTAACACCTTCTTTTTCGTCACAGTATTACTGTAATCATTAAACAAAAAGGCTACATCTGGTATGTAATCAACGTTATTTACATTTGCTTCTTTTAATTTTTTCACATTTTGTCTAGACCTCACCAATGTATTATCAAAAAAACCATTGGAGTATCTCTCTGACCAAGTATTAAATTTGTTTTTTATTGTTATATCATTTCCTATCAAATTTAATTTTAATCCAGATTTACTCAAACTTCTAAATTGATATGTAATTACAAGTCTTTTTATTATTTGAGAAAATTTATAATCTTCTCCTCCAGATGGACCTGGACTTTTAAAATAATAATCAAAATCCAACTTAATCTTTGTTAGCATTTTAAACATGGATTGTCTCTTTAAAGACCCCCCATAAGTCACTTCAAAATCATTTACATTTTCTTTTTCTAATAAATGGTCTTTAAATTTTTGAGGAAGTCCTGCCATATCTACATAAATATCCCCATAAATAGATAATTCATCTATAAGCATTTTATTTATTAATAAATCGCCAAGGTTATCATGTTGAGTTGCTACAAGAAAATAAATTTTCATAATTATAATTTTATTATATCTTTTGCAAAATCAGTATAATTTTTTTTTGCATTAGATTTCATATTCCACTTTTCCTTTATGTAAGTCCTTTCTATATTCGTTTTCTGGACACAAACTAAGGCTTCTTCTACTTCGTTAATACTAGGATTTGACTTAAGTAAAACCCCTACATCTGATGAAACTATCTCCGAAGTACCACCTACATCTGTAGCTATAACAGGTATTCCAAAAGATTGAGCCTCCATAATAGAAACAGGAACACCTTCAGAGGTACTTAAATTAACAAAAACATCGATAGGATTATTTTTATAAAAATCGTAAACTTTAGTATTTAAAACATACCCTTTAATATCAATTATCAAATTTGTTTGTTTTATAAGCTCTACTTTACTTTTTAGTTCCTGTTCTAGATCACCCGTTCCAAAATGAGTCCATTGAATAATTATATCTTTTTGATTTCTTGCAAAAAGAACTAACGATTCAAGTAAAAGAAATAATCTTTTCCTCGAAGTTATTTGAGATACCGTTAATATTGAAAATTTATTTTTTTCCGAAATCTGACTAATACTATTATTATCAAATACTCCTAATCTTGAAATTTTAATATTACCTATATCTCCGTATTTTTCTTCTATATATTTTTTACCATCGGTTGATATCGAATACAAACAATCCATATGTTTTAAAGAATGCTTACGATAAGGAAAAAAACCTTGATCTTCGTATACATCCCACCTATGCGCTCTAGAAACTAATTTAATTAGCTTTTTATTCTTCTGTTTTGATTTTATTAAAGCATTTACTACTTGGCTAAACCAGTAAGAATAAAACACTGTATTGGTTTCATCTGACAAAGAAAATTTCTTAAGTTGCTTGACGTAGTGAACTTCGTAAATTGCGTAACGTACAATGTTTTTTAAATCATTAATTGATTTTATTTTAAAAAAATGATCTACAAAATATCTGAAAATATATCCATAAAAAAAAGCACTAAAAATCTTTCTTATTTTTGTCTTTTTTTCAAATAAAAAAGACGTGTTCACCGATACATTTTTAGGCAAAGGTCTTAAATGCTTATTTTTGAAAGTTGGACAAATTATTATTTCATCAAAAAGATTACTTAATACTTCTATCTCGGATTCCAAAAAAGCTTCTGTCTTTGCATAAGGAAACAGTTTTGTGAAAATTACTAATTTTTTCATTTAAGTATATTTTTCTTTTATATCAAAAATTGTAAACATCTGAATAGAAAACAAGAAAATCCATGTAGATGTATTTAAATGATAACTACTATTTATAACGGAAGTAAAAGCATAGGATAAAATAAATGCTACAATTATAAATTTGGATATTGAATCCTTTTTTCTATTTAAATATATTCTTGCTAAATAAAACAAAAACATTATAAAAATAATTAAACCATACTGAACTAGTATTTCTAAAAAAAAGTTATGAGAGGCTATAAAATCTTGAGTCAAACTAAAATTAGAAAACTTCTCTATCCCAATTGAAAAATTACCCGAACCTAAACCTAAGTAAAGATTTTCCCTTAGTGTACCTAATCCACTGTATATAATTTCTTCCCTATAAGAGTCACTAAAACCATTAGAATCTTGTCCTCCTAAACGAGCTAAAACATTTATAAAAATAACATCGTAAAACAAAAAACTAAATAGAATCCCTGCAGCCATAAATAATAACTTTATTTTGCCCGTTATTAAATGATTTTTTTGAATAAAAAACACAGAAGTCGTTACAGCTAAACATAAAATGGACGCACGAGAGGAATTCATGATAATAAAAGCCGTTAAGAAAATCATCACCGCTAAACTAAATATTTTCTGTTTTATTGTTTTTTGAAGTAGTGTGAAACCAAAAACAAAAGGCAAAGCATACACTAATATTTGATTATAACCATTTAAATTACCATAAGCAAGTGCTGCATAATTCCTTATTTGATCAAAATTAATGTAAATCTTACTATGTGTTTGTTCTGCTGTATAATGATGTACTCCTGAAATAAATTCATATAAAGCAAAAGGAATTGAAATTACAAACAATAACACCCAACCTTTTATAATTGATAATAATGGTTTGCTAGCTCTATTGCACAAAATTAAAAAAATGGGTAGTAAAGAAAAATTAATAATATTATATACTATTTCTTTTGCCGCCAATGAAATAGACAGAGCCCAAAACAATGAAGCTATGGAATAACACTGCCAAAAAAGGAAAAAAAACAAATCTCTTTTATGTAAATTAAAAAAAGCTTTATCACGTCTAGGTAAAAATAAAACCAAAGGTAACATTAAGACTATAAATATCCTGATAGGCTGAAATGCCCCTCCAATAGTTCCAAAAATCTGAAGTACTATTAAAATAATCAATAATCGATCATAGACATTTATAATAGTATTTTTCTTATAAGTATTGTGCATAATTAGAAATACTTGTTTTTAATGGAATTAATAAAAATTAATATTTCTTTAAACTCTGGTAATCTAAAGAAATATATTATTAATACATAATACATAATATAAAATATAACTTGAAAAATTAATGTATAAATTAAAGAGATATCCAAAAACAAAATAAGATATAAAAAAAGAAACCCTATAAAACCAATAATAAAAAATATAAAAATATCCTTTAACTGCTCTATAATAGAATACTTGATTAATTTATTTGTATAAAAACTATTTATAAAAAATTCTATAATAGAGAATCCAACAAAACTGTAAAGTAAAATTTCTATACTAAAAAATGAAGAAACAATAACCAGAGGTATCAACACTATTTTCTTAACAACTTCTAACTTTAAATTTAAGTTAGAAAACCCTTTTACTGTTAATAAGTTTAAATTTAAAATTTGTAATCCGTAAAGCAACCCTGGAATACACAATAATTGCATATAAAAAATAGAAGTTTGCCATTTTACACCTATCAAAATTAAAACAATAGGTTTGGCTGCTCCCATCAAAAAAAACATTATTAGGCTACTTAACATTGTATTAAATCTAATAAATTTCCTAAATTTTAACTTTAATTCCTTTTCGTTATTTTGAATTTTAGAAAATATTGGAAAGCTAATTCTTTTAATACCTAGCGAAATATTTGATGCAAATGGTTTCTGAAAACTATCTGCTCTTGTATAATATCCTAATGATGTTGGCGAATATACTTTTCCAATAATAAAATAATAAATATTTGAATATACAGTATTAATTAACTCTGAAATTAATAATTTATAACTGTACCAAAATAACTCTTTAAAACAATTCTTTGAAAAGATAAATTGTGGTCTCCATGAATTAAAAATCCATAATAATATGCAATTAAATAATTGCTTTAAAAAATTTAAAAAAACTAAACTCCAAACCCCATAGCCTTGATATGCAATAATTAATGAAATAGTTGAAGCTACAACAGAAGATATTATTGAAATTATAGCTTGAAGCTTAAAATTAAGTTCTCGAGTTAAAATACTCCTTTGAACTAAAGTAAGAGCACTTACAATAACTCCAATACCAATTACCTTAACAATAGGTATTAGTAAAGGCTCTTTAAAAAAAGCAGCTATGATACCTGATGTAAAATATAAAATCGTATATAATACTATTGCAGTGGCAATATTAACGTAAAATATACTATTATAATCCAGCTCTGTTACATCTATTTTTCTAATCAAAGCTTGAGTAAAACCTGAATTTACTATTGTTGTACTAATAGCAATAAATACAGTAGTAAGACCTACAAGACCAAAATCTTCAGGACTTAATATTCTTGCTAACAGTATCCCTACACAGAAAATTACAGCTTGACTAAATATACCCTCAAAAAGATTCCAACTAAATCCATTAATAGTTTGGTTTTTTAATGACATTAATTTTTATTTTTTGAGATATAAATTTTAATGTTATCTAAAAATTTACTGAGTACAGTTTTCAGTTTATTTTCAACAATTTTATTTATATAATATGAAAAAATAATCATTATAGTAATAGTGCCAATTATTAATACATATTTATTAATGGAATAAAAATTATTAAAAATTATAAATCCAATGTTTTGATGTAATAAATATAAAGGATATGTTAATAACCCTAAATTAATAAAAACTTTCAAATTTAAAAATTGCAACTTATTACCTACTAATAAGGCGAAAAACGAATAAAAAAATAATAAAATCGAATAAATTATTTCGAATGAAAAAGTAGTATTAAACTTAGTTTCAAAAAAGACAACTTTTTTATAAGCCCAGAAAGTAGCAATAAAAAAGCAAAGCACTAAGCTCAATATATATTTAAATTTGTATCCATTCTTAAAAATTAAATAAAAAATACAACCAGATATAAAATAATGAGAATACTTTAGAATAAAAACAAAATTAAAAGCTTTTAAAATTAACAAATTAGGGTTTACAAAATGAAAAATAATCAGATATATCAACGACAAGAATAGCCATGAGAAACAAAAAAAATCTACATTTTTAAGCTTTTTAATGAATTTTGCACTTATAAGATAGAAAATTACTAGTATATAAAATTTAATTTCATAAAGTAGCGTCCAATATACGCCATCAATATGTTTAATTCCTATATAGCCATTCAGCATTGTTAAATTTGCGACTAATTGCAGAAAATCAACTTTATACCTATCTCCTCCAAAAAAATAAGAAACTAGGAATGTGGCTAAAACAGCAACCCAAAAAGCGGGGTACAGTCTTGAAATTCTAGATTTTATAAATTTAAAAGCAGAAAACTCTTGTATAGATAAAAAAATAACGAAACCACTAATTACAAAAAAAACATCTACCCCCAAATAGCCATATTTAAAATAGCCTCCAATATTTTCGAAGGTTACATCAGACATGTTATTAGCTTTCCAACCTCTAAACAAGTAATGATAAAATACTACAGAGAGGGCTGCTATAAATCTAACTAAATCTATAGCATATAATCTCCTACTCAAAATAATTTAGTGTTTCATAACCTGCTTCTTTCAAAAACTGATCCTTTTTCATTAATTTTAAATCCGACCTCATCATATCCTTTACTAAGCCATTTAAATTATATTCTGGCACCCATCCTAATTTTTCTTTGGCTTTTGTAGGGTCTCCAATTAACAAATCTACCTCTGTAGGTCTAAAGTAGGTTGGATCAATAGATAAAATCTCTTTCCCTATTTCAATCTGATAATCTTTATTATTACAAGACACAACAAAAGCTTTTTCATCAACTCCAAATCCTTTAAACTCTAATTCGATCCCAACTTCCTTAAAAGCCATACGAACAAAATCTCTAACAGTTGTTGTCTTACCAGTCGCAATTACCCAATCCTCTGCTTTATTGGCTTGTAAGATCATCCACATCATACGTACATAATCTTTTGCATGTCCCCAATCTCTTTTTGCATCTAAATTACCTAAATAGACTTTATCTTGTAAACCTAAAGCAATTTTAGCTACAGCACGTGTAATCTTTCTTGTAACAAATGTTTCTCCTCGCCTTGGAGACTCATGGTTAAATAAAATACCATTACAAGCAAACATATCGTAAGCCTCTCTATAGTTTTTCGTAATCCAAAACCCATATATTTTAGCTACTCCGTATGGAGAACGCGGGTAAAAAGGTGAATTTTCATCGTAAAAGCCTTTTTCGTTTTTATTTTCTGGTAGCCCTCCATATAATTCTGATGTCGAAGCTTGATAAATACGAGTCTTCTTTTCTAAACCTAAAATCCTTACAGCTTCTAAAATTCTTAACGTCCCTAGCCCATCTACATTACCTACATATTCGGGAGAATCAAAAGAAACTTTTACATGGGACATAGCTCCTAAATTGTAAATTTCATTTGGTTGACATTCTTGAATTATTCTAGTTAAATTCATAGAATCGGTAAGGTCTCCATAATGCAATTTCAATCTTTGGTTAGGATCATGTGGATCTTGATACAAATGATCAATACGATCTGTATTAAATAAAGAAGATCTTCTTTTTATCCCATGAACTTCATAACCTTTTTCTAATAATAATTCTGCTAAATATGATCCATCTTGACCAGTGATTCCAGTGATTAAAGCAACTTTCTTCATTATAATTTTACTTCCTTAATTTGATCAATATTTTTTAAAAACCAATTATATGTTTTTTCTACCCCTTCTCTTAATTCTACCTTATGCTTCCATCCCAATTCATGCATCTTAGATACATCCATCAATTTTCGAGGAGTACCATCTGGCTTAGAACTATCCCATATAATCTCTCCTTTATGTCCAATAACATCCTGAATAGTTTCTGCCAATTTTTTAATTGTTAAATCTTCTCCAGTCCCAATGTTATACAAATGTTCTGGTAATTTATTTTCTAAGGCAAAAATTACAGCTTTTGCCATATCGTCTACAAATAAAAATTCCCGCATAGGTGTTCCACTTCCCCATAAAACAACTGGATCGTTTCCCTTTATTTTAGCTTCATGAAATTTGCGAATCATAGCAGGCAAAACATGCGATGTATTTAAATCAAAATTATCATGAGTTCCATATAAATTTGTTGGCATTAAACTCACATAATCTTTCCCAAACTGTTTTCTAACTGCCTCACAAGCTTTTACTCCTGATATTTTAGCTATTGCATACCACTCATTAGTAGGCTCTAATGTATCTGTTAATAGATATTCTTCTCTTAACGGTTGCTTAGATAATTTC
>CALGNG010000214.1 GCA_937958735.1 uncultured Aquimarina sp.
GCATCGGCAGCACCGCTATTAGGAGCAGACTGTCTAGGGGCTTGATTCATTCCAAATCCAACAGCTTCATCTGTTTCTGTTCCAGCATCATAAAGGTAAGATTTAGTACTAGCTCCCGTTCCAGAAACAGGAACACCATTGTTATCCCATAAAGGAAAACCGGCATTGTTGTAAGCAATAAACCAATCGTTAGTTTGTACAAGCATGGTAGCAAAGCCTAATTTGTAACCTTGTCCTTGAGGTACATCTATAGAAAAGTTTAATTCTCCACCAGGTCCTTGGTTAGTAGTTTCGTTACTGGCAGCTACAGGTAAACCTAAGTTATTTATAAAATCTACTGCTATAGCATTATTACCATCTTCCGCTAACTCTTCTAAACCGTTTCCAGTAGGATTCGTCATACCTTGTAATACTAATGGATCCTTTTCAGAATTAAACGCATATACTAGTCCTGGAGAAAAAACACTTAAAGAAGAAGATAAACGCAATGGAGCGCCTAAGGTACCTGTTTCTTTAAACCAGTTATACAATACTGCTGGTTGTCCATCTTCGGCAATACCTTCTAGACCAACACCTCTATCTGTTTGTCCTAAAGTAAATAAAGGCTCTGGTTGTGCATGTAAAACAGCAATACCCGGAGTAATAACAAAACCATTATTAGAACTAGCAGGTAATGATGGATTAGGTGTATTAATAGCTGTAATAGTAAAGGTAAAAGTACCTGCCTCATTAGCAGATGCAGCAGGAGCATAGTCTAAAATTGCAGTCATATAAATATCACCTTTATCTCTACCAGGTACTAATCTTACTTGCGTATTAGTATCTGCTAGTCCTACATTAGCACCTGCAGGAGGAAAGTTAACTGGGTTATTATCTGCTTCGGTACCAGCATCGTATAAAGAAAGTTGGCTGGCAATATCCACACCGTTTAAAGCGTTTCCGCTTGCGTCCCATAAAGAAATCCCGGCTAGATCTGTAGGGGCTAAAAACCAGTCGTTACTATTACCCATCATAGTTACAGGAGTAAATTTTGTACCCGGTACTGCTTTAAAACTAATTTGATACATTAATCCATTAGTATTTAAAGGCCCAGGGCTGGGTGCTCCAACAGGAGTATTAAAAATATGAGCATCTAAATAATTAGTAACATTGGTAATTTTAACATCAAATGTTGTGGTTGCTACAGCTGTGCTTATGGTATCGTTTGCTAGACCTAAAGAAGGGCTAGACTCCTCGGTCCAATTAGAAGCGGTATTTCCTTCTCCATCAAACTCTATACTATAACCACTTATACCTGTAACAGGAACAAATTCTCCTGCTGTCCAAATACCAGCTGTTACAGCCACATTTTCGCGAGCAGACCCTGCAGCACCCCATTGTACAAAATCTATAATATTTGCAGGATCTCCAAAACCAGCATTAGTATTATAAAGACCTAATCCTCCAGACTCTGCGGGCATATCATAAGAAACTACTGCAAATTCTCCCGCTTCTAAAGTTAAATTTCCATCAACTTCTAAAGATCCTATTTGTCTATAAGTACCTGGTCCTAAACATAACCAATAATTGGTTATGTTTACAGCTACAGTACTATTGTTGAATATCTCTACACGATTCCCTAGGTATTCTACCTCATTTAAGACTACGGTACCCACTTTATTAACGGGTTCTACAGCAGGAAGATTAGTTGTATCGTCGTCGCTACTACACGATGAAATTAAAAGGGCAGTTAATACTGCGGCATAAAACAAATTCTTTTTCATAAAACTCTTGTGTTTAAATTACTAATATTTTAATTGATGCTGCAAATCAAAGCATTAGATAGGGTTTGTGCCTTACAAAATGGGGCGAAAAGGAATTTTTAAGTCTAAAAGGGAATAAATGGGCATTGAAATTTTTAAGTTTTTTGGTTTTATATTAGAAAAAAAAGACTCTAATAATTTAATATAGAAGAGAGTCTTATTAAATCTATTGCAAGAAAAATATCCACTCTAATTATAGAGTATAATTAGTTAAATTAAAAGGGGAGTTATTGGTTTTGGATTTCTATGCTTATAATTTTATCCTAATAGATCTTTATAATAAGGACTATAATAAAGTTAGAGAAGATTCATTTTTTATGGACAATTATCCTAATTTTTGATTTGGATCAAGATAGTTTAATAGGTTATTTCTAATATACAAAGTTCCATTTTGCTTTGCATGTATAATATTTTTTTGAATAAAAAATCAGATAATTTTATTTATAAGCATTATCACTTCTATCGTAATTTTATATTTTAACACATAAAATTGTAATAGAATTAATTAAAGGCAAGGTATTTGTGTAATTAAAAGTTAAAATACATAAAGTATTTTGTGTAATATTAACAGATAATTATCGTTATTGTGCTTTTTGTAGTTGAAAATTGTATTTCATGTATATTAAGGGGTTATATGTTGTGTTTATTCTTACATAAATAGCTTTTTGTTAAAAAAATCTTTGTACAAGAATAAAAGCATGTAGATTTGTAGACAACAACTATAATTATAAAATTATTTATTTTACTTATGAGAAAAAAAATTACTTTATTAGCATTTTTATGCGCTTCCACTGCAAGTTTTGCACAAGCAGTTAAACCTGTATCGGCTTCAGATG
>CALGNG010000215.1 GCA_937958735.1 uncultured Aquimarina sp.
CTAGGTTTGTAGGTATCAAACATCTTTAATATTGGACTTAAATGGGTAATCTTTAAAACCTCAAATTTAGAACGATTCCAATAACTTTTAAAATGAGTATTCTTAGCCGCATCTGGTGTAAAACTATAGGGTGTTACTCCAAAAACAGCTACATTAATGGCTTCTTTTTTAAACTTAGAAAAAACAAAATTGATATACTCTGCCGTATATCCAGCTGTAGAAAAACCTAAATTAAATGCTGCAAACTCTCCTCCTACTTCTTTTAGCATCTCTTCTGGAGACACCCCTCTATATACACGGGAGTCACCACCAATAAGGACATTATAGGTTGCTGGGGCATGGGCTTTTTTAACCCAAAATCGCTCTCTATTTTTAGGAGAATTTACTGCAGAGGATTTTAATAAATGGATACTCAAAAAAGCACACATTACTAAAATAATACTTATACCTATTTTATGCTTTACCTTCATCTAAAATTGAAAATAAATAAATTGCTTGCCTTCTCCCCTAAAAAGCAATATAAAAAGTATTGTAATTACTACCGAAATAACATCTAAATTATAAATACTATATACCTTCTTTAATAACTTAAATTTCGACTTTATATATACCATTATTTCTATCCAAATACCTAATATCAAAAACATTAAATTGTCCGAATAATACCTTAATTCCCTTACATTAATATTCCAATCTCCCCTAAAAATAGTTTCTACTATCGTATTGGCCTCTCTAATATTTGCAGCACGGAAATATACCCAAGCTATCGTTACTCCAAAAAAAACGAAACAGACCTTAGCTAATTCAGGCAACCTGTAGCTTATACTTTTCTTATAAACACGTTCCATTAAAATATATACCGAATGCAATACGGCCCAAATTATAAAGGTATAGTTTGCCCCATGCCAAATACCAGAAAGCAACATCGTAGCCAATAAAGCAAAAATATAGACAGGTACTCCTCTTTTAGATCCACCTAAAGGGATATATACATAATCTCTAAACCATTTGGATAACGATATATGCCATCTACCCCAAAACTCTTGAAAGCTTTTAGACAAATAAGGGTGATTGAAATTCATTTTAAAGTGATAGCCTAAATATTTTGCTAGTCCCCTTGCTATTAGACTGTATCCACTAAAATCGTTATAAATTTGGAACGAAAAAGCAACACTTACTATAAGCCAAAATAAACCATTATGAAAATTAATTTTATCTTGATAAGCCCCGTCTATAAAAAAAGCTAAATTATCGGCTATTACTACTTTTCTAAACAGTCCATATACCACCATTTTTAATGCATGCCAACGCTCTAAATAATTAGGAACTCTATAACTTTTTAATTGGTTTAACAGGTCTTTTGCTCTTACTATAGGCCCTGCAACTAGTTGGGGAAACATTACTAAAAAACTAAAAAAGTGAAGTATATTTTTTGTTGGCTTTAAACGCCCTCTATACACATCAATCGTATAGCTCATGGATTGGAATGTATAAAAACTAATCCCTAAAGGTAGAATAAAAGTATCTTGAGCGATATAATTAGTTAATTGAAATTCTACAAAAAACAGACTAATTATATCTTGTAGAATATTCGACAAAAAATAAGAGTACTTAAATAATCCAAGTAGCCCTATGTTTAAAATAAGAGATAATAGTAATACTGCTTTTCTGTTACGTCCCAATAAATTATCTAGTAATAGCCCAGCTTTATAATCTACAATTCCGCTAAAAATAATTAGAAAAACAAACCTCCAATCCCACCAAGCATAAAAAAACAAGCTTGCTATGGTAATTAATCCCCACCGATAGATATCCTTTGCTCTACATAAAGACCATAGCCCTATAAAGATTAAAAAGAAAATAAGAAATTCGAATGAATTGAATAGCATTACTTAATATTGAATTGACAAATGTACTATTCTAACATTACCTCGCAACTATACTTTATAAAAACAAAAAAGCTCGAACTAAATTAGTCCGAGCTTTAAATATTATAAGTGGTATTTAATTAAAAATCCCAACTTTTATGTCCATTTTGGAATACATCGTAAACATACCCTCCTTCTGTTAATAAAATAAAAGACAAATAAATCATTATAAAAATTGAAGTCCATACTACAGATCTTCTTAATCCTTTTGATTCTTCTTCCATGTGCATAAATGCCCATGTAATTAGATAAGCTTTATATATTGTTAAAAGGATAAAAACCCAGTTTAACAATTTCATGTATAAAAACTTACTGTTTAAAAATTCGGGTTTCCAAATACCAAAACCTACTTCTACAATAGTTACAATAGAAAGAATTGTAAATACTTTCCAAATTCTTTTAGTATGTGACTCGTGATGTGCTGTATCTTGTGCCATTTCGTGTTATAAATCTAAATTAAACTAAGTAGAAGAATGTAAATACAAATACCCAAACTAGATCGACAAAGTGCCAATATAATCCAACTTTCTCTACCATCTCGTAGCTCTTTCTTCTTTCGTAAGTACCTAATAATACATTCAAGAATATAATAATATTTATTACAATTCCCGAAACTACGTGGAAACCGTGGAATCCTGTAATAAAGAAGAAGAAGTTAGCAAACAATGGGCTACCGTATTCGTTCTTATACATATTTGCTCCTTCTACAGTACCTATACCATCTTTCTTTAGTCTTGCTAAAGATTCTGATCTAGAAAGCACTGTTTTCTCTCCTGTTTCTGTTAAAATCTGTGTACGTATTAATACATTCGGATTTGCTTCAAATCCTTTAATTACACCTTCCATAGTGTAACTAGGCAATGCTTTTTCGTCTTTATACCAGATTCCATTTTTATTTTCGTGCTGTACACGTTCCGAATGTACTACTTGTGCAAAGTCTTTTAAAGCTACTCTATGCCCATCGGTATCTACAAATTGGTATATCTGTCCTCCTTTGGTTTCTACTGCACCAAACTCTCCTTTAATAAAATTTTTCCACTCCCAAGCTTGAGAACCTACAAATATAATTCCACCAATAATGGTTAGAAACATATATACAGCTACTTTACTTTTCTTCATCTGGTGTCCAGCATCTACTGCCAATACCATAGTTACCGAAGAGAAAATTAAAATAAACGTCATTAATGCCACATAGTACATTGGTGCGTTTACTCCATGTGCAAACGGAAAGTGATTAAATACCTCGTCGGCTATTGGCCAAGAGTTAATAAATTTGAATCTTGAGAATCCGTAAGCTGCTAAAAATCCTGAAAAAGTTAATGCATCCGATAGGATAAAAAACCACATCATCATCTTACCATAGCTGGCTTTCAGAGGCTGAACGCCTTCGCCGCCTCCCCATACACTATTTTCGGTGCCTGTTTCTATAACAGTTGAGTCCATAGAAGTTATTATAATAATTCGTTAATTGTCGACAAAAATAAGGAATTTAAACTCTTGATTTTTAATATTCCTTAGTAATTATTTCTATTTATTATTGTTCTAAAAAAAACTACCTAGTAAATAGCAGAAAACAAAATAGATATACCCATAATGCATCTACAAAATGCCAGTACATTCCTGCTAAATCTATCCCTAAATGCTCTTCTTTGGTATATTGTTTCTTAAAATGCTTTATCCCTACCACTAGCAATACAATAATTCCACCAATAATATGCAATAGGTGTATAAATACAATAGCATAAATAAAGGATGTAGTAATCGTAGATTCGCTTCCCGTAGGGTAAAAACCTTGGTCTACAATTTCCCCAAAACCCCTTAACTGCAAAAACACAAAAGCAATGGCGCTAATAAAGGTTCCTACATAAAATAATGTTGCAGTGCTATGCTTTTCTAAAACCGTCATTTTTTTAAACAGGTAAAATAAAATGCTACTTAGAAAAATAGTGACTAAACTAAAATAAAAAGCAGACGGGAATTCAAAATTTCGAATCCAATCGTCTCGTTCGCTACTTACAATATAAGCACTTGTTAGTCCTGCAAAGGTCATAAACATACTTATCATAGCAAAAAGCATCATGTTCTTTTTAGCTCTATCCGTTTTCTCTTTTAGAGATCCTTCTGTTAAATCCATTGGGTAATTATTTTATCTAGTACATATATAATTTGCAATGCACTTATATAAGCCACACTTACTAACATTAATTTTTTAGCTGCTTTTGCTGTACGCTCTTTATACAATATAATGGCTTTATACAGCATCCACATTCCTAATAAAAACACTAGCACCCCAGATATTGGAGTAATATGCAAACTACCTGTTTTTCCAAAAACTGGAATTATAGAACACAAAATGGTCCATATAGTATATATAATAATTTGCTTTGCTGTAACCGTATCTTTTTTTCCTGTAGGCAACATAAAAAAGCCTCCGCGCTCATAATCTTCGTACAAAAACCATCCTATAGCCCAAAAATGAGTAAACTGCCAAAAAAACTGAATCATAAACAAGGTTCCTGGCTCTATACTAAAATCGTTAGTTGCAGCCACCCATCCCAACATAAAAGGAATCGCCCCAGGAATAGCACCTACAAACACTGCTAATGGGGTTTTTGTTTTTAATGGAGTATAAAGACTT
Organism: uncultured Aquimarina sp.; assembly: GCA_937958735.1. GTDB lineage: Bacteria > Bacteroidota > Bacteroidia > Flavobacteriales > Flavobacteriaceae > Aquimarina. The sequence goes on from CALGNG010000215.1 coordinate 4,567, forward strand.
ACGTAACAAAAAATAGAAATAGCGCCAAACATTGCTGCTTTAGCACTTAAAATATACAATAAAGTTAACCCTATTACCGTAAGCAATACGGCTATAAACATAGCCATATTTACAGAGATCCTACCCGCTGGTAAGGGTCTGTTTTTTGTACGATTCATTAACTTATCCAAATCTCTTTCGATAACTTGATTAAAGGCATTAGAAGCACCTACCATACAATAGCCACCAATGGACAACATTACTAATTTAGAAAACTCTATAGTATCTGCACCTAATAAGTATCCTGCTATAGCAGAAAAGAGCACACTAACGGCCAAACGCACTTTAGTAAGCGAATAAAAATCCTGAAGAAAAGAATTTTCTTTTTGTTGAATCTGGGCTGTACTCAAAATAATTGATGCTTTTTTCGGATGGCAAAGATACTCTTTAAAAACCTTCTCTACAATAAAGAACCCCTCAATTAACAGTTGTATCTAATTTGCATAAAAAAAAGGCTCAACTATTGTTGAACCTTTTTTGTTTATAAATCTTAAAAGAGAATTAATCTATTCTAAATGTAATAGGCTTAGTATAAATTACACCAACAGCACGATTACGTTGTTTTGCAGGCTTCATTTTTGGTAGCGATGCTATTACACGTTGCGCTTCTTTTTGTAATCTTGGGTGTGGAGCTCTTGCTTTAATATCTACAACATCTCCTTTATTATCAATTTTAAATTGAACAAAAATTCTTTGAACACCCGATAAACCTAATTCAGAACCTAATTCTGTATTAAATTTTCTAAGCACCCACTTGTCAATTTTTTTACTCATACAGTTTTTACGAGCAAGCGCACCTTTTTCTTTCTCGCATCCAGGAAACAACGGTGCTTCTTGAATTAAAGCAAAAGGAACATCTCCTATTTCTTCTTCTTCACCTTCTCCTGTATCTACGTTTTCAAAATCAGGCACTTCTTCTGGAATTTCCTCCTCTTCTTCCACTTCTGTTTCTTCAAAAACAGTTTCTGGTTCTGGAGCATCGTCCTCTACTACCTGAATAATTTCTATAGTTGGTGGCGGTGGCGGTGGCGGAGGTGGTTTTCTAAATACCATTTTGGTAATTGGGATATCTTCCTCGATTTCCTCTATATAAACCTCTTCTTCTACTTGTGCTATTTCCTTTTCGTAGGTCTTGCGCTCAATTCCCCACCAAGTTACTAGCAACACTAAAGCTAAACCTACCTGCAAAAAGAGAACACTCTTATTACGCAAGTCTACTTTAGGATTCTTTTTTAATTCCATAACTCCGTTTATGATTTAGAATTTCAAAAATAACTAATTTATTACCTAATCCGAAAATCTAAAGTTGTCTTTTTTTTATAAATGCAAAAAAAACTCTAAAAACTAACAAACCTAATAGAGATCCTACTGTATTGGCTAACATATCGTAATAATCAAATTGGCGGTAAGAAGTAAAAACCCATTGACAGCATTCCATTAAAACGCCAAAAGAAACACTCCACAAAAACACTAGTCTTGAGCTTTTAAGTAACTGAAAATTAAGCACTTTAACAAAATACACCCCCCAAACAAAAGCAAAACCTGCATAAGCTACAAAGTGCCCAATCTTGTCTGAATGGGCTACTCCTTTAGGAAACACCCCCATTACAAACCTCCCTAATGAAGCAACAATAATAAGAATTGTATATCCTATAGCACTCGCTCTAACAAACTTACTCATTTAACAATTCTATAACTATTCTTATTAAAAACACCTTTACAAAGCCTATTTTATCTTCTTAATTTCCGAAATTATACCTTAAAGTAAACCCAGATCTAATATTGGTCTGCGGAAATGCTGTGGATACGGCAAATTCTGAAAACGTATGATCGTAAAAGAATAACGCTGTTAAATTTTTACTTAACGCATAATCCGACGTAAATCGAAGACTATAAATACTTTGCCCAGAGGTAACTTGACTGTTATCTATTTCTAGGTTTCTAATAATTGTCTCGTTTTTACGTAAAGACAAATCTAACTTAAGATTTAAGTCACTTTTTACAATTCTTCTCCTACCATCTCCTCCAAAACGGGTTGCAAAAGTAATATCTTTAACTCGATACCCTAAACCAACCACATACTCTTGTCCTTGCACCTCTGTAAGTAAATTATTATCGAAACTAAACGAAAGCGCCCTATCTCTTCTTATTTCTGTAGAGACCTTAAGAGATCCCTTTGTTTCCAAATCTACCTTTATTAATGGACTAAATTGCTCCGTTAAACTAATATTACCAAATAAATTTTCGTTTAAAAAATTATCACTAGCATCTCGCTTGGATGGGGCATTCCGATCAAATTCTAAATTAGATTGATATTGATTAATAGTATAATTAGACTGGTAAGCATGGTTTAAAGAAAAACGCTTGAAACGTTTTTTAAACCACTTATTTTTAATTAATCCTGTATAACGAATATTCCAGTTTGGAAGTGGGATATCTCTAAAAGCTCCTGTACTTATTTTTTCTGCTTTCTTACCAGAATAAGCCGCCAAAAATGCAGGTAATAATACCGCTTGGTTATTAGGACCTAATCCTACTGGAAAAACTCCGTCTTCGCCTCTTGGAGTATCTCCTCCTCCTGCTAAACGGTTTGCTATAATTAATCTATTATTTTTAAATTCTTCGAAAGCCTTAGATCCATCTTCTCCACTAGACTGGAACGCTGTTTTAATTAACAAAGAAGATATCGAGAAGTTTCCAAAAGTATTTGGGGTTAGGGATACAAACTGAGTTCTATCCTCTATCCTAAAGTTCTCTGAATAGGTTTCGGATTTAGCCCGGTTAGCCGTAACGTCTATTTTTAAACCTTTTAGTAGATCTATAGTTCCTCTAAAATCTAAACGATCCGATACCCTATTTTGGTATTGCCCATTAAATTCTTGAAAATTAGTTAAAAGTCCCCTTCTTGCCGCATCGGCTCTTACATCGCTTTGACTACCCAAAGTAAACCCTGGAGAAGGCTGTAATGTCCCAAAAAAACCAATATCGTTAGTGTAACCAGGTAATACCGTACCCGAATCTTGTTGGTAGTTAATACTTACCCTTTTTAATGCTGTTACCACTCCTACAAAGGTATTATAAGCCTTTATAGATGGTTTTAACTTTTTATTATTTGTCTTTTTCTTTCTATCGGCTATAGTTCTAGGGGCTATTTTAGGCCCTTCTGGCTTCTCTAATTCTTTTACTTTCTTCTTCTTAGATTTTTTACGCGTATTAGATTTCCTCTTCACAAAACCTACTCCTTTATAAAACTTATCCAAATCAAAAGTACTGTTTAACTGGTGTACACTAGAGTTTTGAATGGTATTTCCTAAATCTTGTAAATTCCCATCATCGTCTGGAATATCCCTAAAAATTTCACTTCCTTTTTGCCACTGAAAATTACCCGAATAGGAGTATGCCGACTGGATAAAACCTAATCCAGGAAACTTACTAAACGGCAATTCGTAATTAGCCTGTATACTTTGGTTTAATTGATTAGGGATTCCATCGTCTGTTAAACCATCCCAAATAGTATTACTACGATCTACATTATCATTATCATCTATAAAATTACGCACAATCCTATTCGAATTTGCATTAATATTTAAGTTGAATGATTTTGTTAAATTAAAGGCTACAGCATATTGCCAGTCAAACAAATAATTACGTTGCTGTAATGACTCTGGAGCAATGTTACTAGCCCCCAAGGTAACATCTCTATATTCTTGCTCGTTAAAAGACCTATTTATACCCGATGTAAAACTAATACTTGTTGGTATTGGATTTATATTAAAATCTCTAATAAATGTAAGATGCTTACTCTTTAAAAAAGACACATTTTTTAAAGGACTCAACTCTAAAGGAGTTAACGAATAGTTATACGTTCCATTAAGGTTAAAGGTTTGGTCTACCGATTTTTCAATTTCGAAATCCCTGTGGTCTGTTTGGTTGTAGGTACTAGAAAAACTAAAGTTTTCCACATCGTAAATCGCTGGTTTTTTAGTCCCAACACGCTCTTTACGTAATCCAATAACACTTACACTTTGCCTTTTTGTATAATCTGTAGATTGCTCCTCTCTCTGATCTCTTTCCGCTCTATCTACTGTAGCATCCAAAACATCTTCTAAAATTAAATCTTGATCCAACGGGTCGTACTGCGGAGTAATTAACTCTTCTCCCCTACTATAGGTAACAGGAACTTTTATACCCCATTTTTTTGGCAATAATTGCCCTAAATTTAAACTGGTTGTAAAATCGTACTGCGCTAAATCTTCTTGACTACGCTCGTTAGGCCCTTGCTCTATTCCTCCAAAACCAATAGTACTTCTTCTTCCTGTAACCGTAAAATTGGCAAAGTCCGCAATATTAGCATCTACATTAGCTGTAGCAGCCCATCCTCCTTGGTTTTTAAGACCACTTAAGCGCAATTCGTTAAACCAAACCGTTCCCGACGCTCTTGTATCCTTATCATTTTTAACCCCCAACATTAACACTCGTACATTTCCAAAACTAGGATTTCCTTTTATACCAATTTTTAATTCATTTTCGTCAAAGAAATTTAATACTTGACTATCAAAATCCGGATTACCCCTCACTAAATTTTTTACTCTTTGTAAAGCATCTAAAGGAATCTTTAACCTATTTGCTACAGGCCAAACCAAATCTGGATTTCCAGATGTTATACTTGGGTCGGATAATTCTAGTGGTAACTCTATTTGATAAAAGTTATCCGTAAAATCACTTCCTAATCTTACAATTGCAGTAAGTTGTTCATTCTGCAAAGTATTATCGGTAGTACGCTCTGCATGTAAAAACATTTCTATATTTTCATATTGACGCATATCAATATTAAAATTTCTAGAAACAGCACGGGCATCATTTGGAGGTAAATTTTCAACGGTTAAAGCCAAAGAACGCTCGTCTTGAGGTATAATAACATTATTGTTATTTAACTGTTCTCTTTCTATACCTGGAGGCACTACATAGCCAGGGTTTTCCTCGATACTTACCGACGATGATGTAAAATTAAGCGGAGTAAATTGATTAATCCCCTCTGTATTAACCCCCTCCCTAGGTAGTGTTAAATAATTACGATAGTTACCACGTACTAGATCCAGCGTACCAAAACGCAATAATGTTTCTTCCGAGAAACCAGTAAGATACATACGCATAAAACGTGCCGAACGCAAATCTACCGAACTACCTATGGATGTACGTACTTTATCTGCATCAGAAAACCCTGGTCTACTAATATCCTCGTCGGATAATGGGATTCTAAACTGAATCCATTGAGATCTAATTGCTGAACCATCTAAAGCTTCTCCCGTAAAATCTTGCACCTCCGAAACCAATTGGTTGGTCTCTGGTGTTAATGTATTTGGGTTAATATCTACCGTATATTCAAAATATTGATTGATCCTATTTGTTGTATTATCGCGGTTTACATCCTCTACTGTTGGATGCCCTGTCCTTCCTCTATTTGTCTCGGAAACATCTGTTGGAGAATCCCCATCGGTACCATTATATCTTCTGTATCGATCTTCTATATTAGGCCCTGGAGCTTGTAAAAAATATTCATAATCATCGTTAGACGGATCTTCTTCTCCTGCAAAAGCAGAGAAAAAAGTTCTTTCATCGTCATTTTTTAGACCATCAAAACCTGCATCTTGTTGCGCTCTTGCCGCCCCATCGGTGTCAAAAGCATACACTAAAGATTGATTTCTTGGCACTCTTGCATATCCTGTATCTTGTGTACCCTCTATACTACCTGCCTGATCTGGCAATCCATTCTCGTATTGCTTACGACCATCCTCCAATACATCTTCACTTATATTACCTATATTAAATCTAATTTGCCCTATATTAGAATTCTCTGTATATCCTGCAGAATCAATGTTTGTATAGGGATTTAAAATCCAAAACTCTATAAACTCTATATTAGATTGCTCAAAGTTTGTATTGGTTAACTGTCGTGTTATCCCTCCAAAATTCTCCCTCGCATCTCCTAATGTAGTACTGTAATTATAGGAACCACGCTCGTCTGGGCGGTAATGTAAATCCAAAACTCGTAGGTCCGAAGTGGTATTTTGAGGAATTTGACGACGCGGAAAAATCTCTCTAGAAAAAATACGTCTTGTTTGCGGTCTAGACAAATCTGATTCCGAAACCCCACTTGGTCTTTGTCTGCTATAAAATATTGGATCTACTCTGTACCAAGATAGCGCTGCCCTCTTAAATCCTGTAGCCCTAAACCCACGTGGATCTAATGGATCTGGATCTGTAATTACATTATCATCAAACCCTACTGGCACACTAGATAGCTCCCAGTCTAAAGGCGAACTAATATCTATACGTGTTTGAGCCCCTTCAAAGTCGTCTATATAAGAGGTTACTTCTCCCTCAAAATCTGCTGCACTTGGTGCATTAGCAAATAGGTATGCAAACTCTCCTCTAACCGATAAATTAGAAGGCGCCTCGGTATCTATATTAGGTAATTTATTAGCTAACCTTGTAAGAAAAGGGACTTCTGTAGCGTAATTGGCATTAAACCCTAAAATAGTATTATTAATAGGCTCAAAGTCTAAATTAGCCTTCTGCGTTAATGGGCGTTCTTTTAAATTTAAAAAAGTAGCCCCTATTACTAAATCTTCAGAAAATTTATGTTCTACATTAACCCCTGTATATCGTTTGGTTTGCTGTCCAAAAACGGCATTATTCTCTGTAGAAATATCGATAGGGGTATTGGACGCCAATAATGCTGGGTCTAAAATTTCTACGCGTCCTAATTGGTAGTTTACAGAGTAATCTATTCCTTCTTGCAATACTCTACCACCAGCAGAAACGGTTACGGAACCTCTAGGCACATTAAATGCTCCTATAGAAATACCATTTTGTCCAGAAGTTTTATACTTTCCTTTTAACTGGAACTTATTTTTATCTGCCTGTTCTTGTTCTGCCCGTGTTTTGGTTTCCGTATACAGTTTATCAAATACAAATTCTTGCTGGGCCGCATTCCATGTATTTCTTTGATCTGGATCGTATGCTGTTGCTCCATTATCGCCTAATCTATTAAATAGGTGTTCTCCGAAGGGCTCTACATTTGTAAAAATTATTCGCCCATTTTCTGTATCTACGGTTAATCCTGGGAAGAAATCAAAAAAACCATCCCCTCCATTTACAGGATCGTTATTCACATTTAATCTATCAAAATTAAACAGTTGCAACAATGTATTGGGATTACTTTGATCTATTGGCCTGTTTTCTGCATCGATTAAAGGAAGAAAATTATCCCCAGATCTAATAAAGTTTGCTGGAGATGGATCGGTATAAAAGATATTCATCCTAAAATCGTCTTGTTCCAACCTAAAAACCCCTAAACTATAGATATTTTTCATCATTAAATCCCATATTGGTTCTTCTACGGCTGTTATAGAACTCTTTAAGGTTTTTACTATTAAGTTTTGGGTTGGAGAGGCCTCTATATCTTCTGTTTGTGTATTGGCGACTCCATCGTTTGCAAATTCCCCTACTTGGAATACCTGCCCGTTTTTGGTATACTGGTAGGCGACGGCTAAAACTTCGTCGTTATTTAAACGTTGGTTTAGGGATATATATCCTAATTGGGGATTTAATGTATATTGGTTATCCGATAATAGCCGTGCATTTTCTAAAACCGAGTAGTCTATACCTTCTGTAATTTCTGTAGATCCAGGTGCACTGTTTACAAAGTTTCTAAATCCACTTTCTACTAAAGCTATATCTCTAATTTCGTTAGTAAGTCCTCCGCTTCCACCACCAATTAAAGCTGGATCAAATCGGTTATTTTCATTTTGAGGTAATTCGGAACTGTTTCTTACAAAAGGAGCTCCTGGCACTGTAGAGGGATCTCCTCTTTCATCGAAAAAAAGACCTATATTTTCTTGTTCCGATTCTCCTAAATCTTGAAGTGCTACTAAGTTACGTGCATTGGTTAACCCATTGGCATTATTAGTCCTATTAGTTATCCACACCTGGACTCTAGTAATTTGCACATTGGAGTTAATAAATGGATATCTTTCTAAAGATTCATCATAAGTATCTCTAAAGTAATGAGACAAAAAGTAGTGTCTATTCTCGTCATAATCTAACGAAAAAAGTTCGTAATCTTCTATGGTACCAGAACCTTGAACAGTAACCCTTCTTGTATCGGAACGCTGCTCGGAAAACACCCCTGTAATGGTTGTTTTTCCAAATTGGAATTGTGCTTTTACCCCAAATAAGCTTTGAGATCCTTGTATTAAAGAACTATTTAATGGAAAACTTACATTACCTACTTCTATGGCTCTAACAATAGCATCTTCCGTAGGATTGTATTGTAATTTTAATTGGTTCTGAAAGTCAAAAGTAGATTCGGTATCAAAATTGGCTAATACCGATAATCTTGTTCCTATATTACCTTGAAGGCTTAAACTAATACGCTGGTCAAAATCGAAGGTGAAGTTACTTTGATTTTGAGGAGAAAAGGAAGGGTTATCTTGCTTATTAAACAGCAGTCCTAAATCTACCTCTACAGAACCTTGCGGGTTAATTTCAATTTCTTTACTACCAAAAACAGTTTCAAAAAAACTAGAATTTACATAAAAAATAGGCAATAATTTTTTTCTTTTCTCCTCTGCATCGGCACCTTTACCATTTAAAGCATTTTCTTTCTCTTTAAAGTAATCTCGCATCTGCTCTTTCTGCACCAAGGCCTCAAACTCTGCTGGAGATAAGTATAAAGGATAACGAATACTGTATCCATCTATAGATTCCGAATATTTATATTTATTAGATTGTGGATCGTACTCGTATTTACTCTCAATACTATTAGGATCTGGTAATTTTAATTTATTAAATGAAAATGTAGTGCTTGTGGAATCTCGCTTTTTCTCATTTTCCTGACCAAAAAGGGCACTATTCAAAAACACAAAAAGTGTTATAAAAGTAATAGTGACTGTACGGTGTAACCTATTATTTATTAGCAAAAGATTATAGTTTTTTAAGAGCTGACTTTATAATATTTTCTACACTTAGCGAAGGATCATTTTTAACCAAAACATCCACCACTTTTTGTGCGATTTTTCTATTAAATCCAAGAGTTTCTAAAGCTGATAACGCTTCATCTTTATGGGTATTGCCCGAAATCGCAGATATTTCATTCACATCACCTAATTTTAAGACTTTATCTTTTAAATCCAAAATTACCCGTTGTGCGGTTTTAGCTCCAATGCCTTTTACCGATTGTATACTGGCTACATCTGCATGCGCAATAGCGTCTTTAATTTGGGAAGGTGCTAAAGAGGATAACATAGTACGCGCTATATTTGCACCAATTCCCGAAACAGAAATTAACAATCTAAAGATGTCTCGTTCGGATTTTTCTTTAAACCCAAAAAGGGTATGCGAATCTTCTTTTACTTGTAAATGGGTGTACAATTGCAATAATTCTTCTTCTCCTATCTGCGAATACGTGTTCAAAGAAATATTCAAAAAATACCCTACTCCACTACATTCTATAACAACATCGGTCGGATTCTTCTCTATTAATCTTCCTTTTATATGTGTAATCATTTACAATTCTAAATTTAATCCCAAAAATATAAAAATAAACGTAACGGACTGTATTTATTATTAACAGCCACGGGCTAATATATACGTTATTACTATTTTTAGGAAGCCAATACTTTTGGATCTATAAGCACTATGCTTAATACTCCCGCAACAATTAAAAACTTTAATATATTATGTAGCAACAAGTAATCCTTTTTATTTTTAGATTTTACTACTAACCATAAAAAAAACAGTAACACTAAAACACTAAACATAAAATAATAATCCATATGCCCTAAAGAGAAGAAAAGAATAAGTAGCCATACCACAAACAAAGTAACCAATACCAAAAAAGTTAATGTGTGTTTTGTTTTTTGCTCTCCAAATACAATAGGCATAGTCCTGTATCCTGCTGCTATATCTCCAGAAATATTTTCTAGGTCTTTAACTATTTCTCTTATTAAAATTAGTAGTGTTAAAAAATGAGCGTGTCCAAAAATTACCCAATCGTAATTTTTATAATACATAAAAATGGCAAAAAATGGAAATATGGCTAATAGTGTAGCCACTATATTGCCTACAATAACCAATCGTTTAAGCTTATGAGAATACAACCAAATACCAAAAATATAAAACGAAAAAAACAACACGGCGTTAAAAGAGTTGTAACTCGCAACAATTACCGCTAGAAAATTTAGGATAAAATAAATACTTAATTTAGTTCGCTGGCTTACCAACTTATCTAATTTTGTTTTCTGGGGACGATTAATTAAATCTTTTTCCCGATCGTAAAAACTATTTATAATATAACCCGAGGCAATTACTAGTGCTGTGGAAATAATTAATGTTAGCAAACGCAACTCTGTTACTACTGTAATAAAAGAGGCTTCTTCGGAAAGAATAAAAATACTTGTTAAGTATTGGGCTACAATAATTACTAATAAGTTATAACCTCTAACAATAGAGAGTAGCCCTACTAGTTTTCGGAAAAACCATTCTATTTTTCTTTTTACAGGCATCTAAAAGATAATTATAAAAATAAACGAAAGTAATATACTAGCCCAACTAGTTTCTTAATACTTATCCTAATTTAAAATATAGCCTAAGGCGTTAAAAATGATAAACCACATCTAAAGAATGGCCTTTTAAGGATTTTTTGGCTTTCTCGAAGTCTTCTGCAAATCCTAAGATGTATCCACCACCTCCAGATCCACATAATTTTAGATAGTAATCGTTAGTTTCTATCCCTTGCTCCCACAATTGGTGGAACTTTTTAGGGATCATAGGTTTAAAATTATCTAAAACAGTTTTAGATAATTTTTTGATATTGGTAAACAAAGACGATACATTACCGCTTAAGAAATCTTCCACACAAGCATCGGTATAAATTACAAATTGCTCTTTAAGCATGGCTCTAAAGCCATCTTGCTTCATTTTTTCCATAAACAGATTCACCATTGGAGCTGTTTCCCCTACAATACCACTGTCTAACAAAAATACAGCTCCTTTATTCTGCTGCTTTTGAGATGGAATCCCTGCTGTTTCTACATTATTTTTAGAATGAATTAAAATAGGTAAACTTAGATAACTATTTAATGGATCTAATCCAGAACTGTTCCCATGAAAGAAAGACTCCATGTAAGCAAAAATTGTTTTAAGCTTTAATAGCTTATCTCTGGTTAAATTTTCTAATACTGTTATCTTATCTGCAGCGTATTTATCGTAAATAGAGGCTACTAATGCCCCACTACTACCTACTCCATATCCTTGCGGTATACTACTATCAAAATACATTCCCTC
>CALGNG010000216.1 GCA_937958735.1 uncultured Aquimarina sp.
CAACACTAAAACAGTAACTATTACAGCTAATACCGAAACAGGTACAGAAAGAATAAAAATAAAAGCTAAAGTAACTCCAGCTCCAAAAGAAGAAGCTAAATAATAATGGAACAATTTAGTACAATATTACCTATTATAGCAATGTTTGCTGTAGTATACTTATTTATGATACGTCCACAAATGACGCGTCAAAAAAACGAGAAAAAATTTGCTGAAGATCTTAAAAAAGGAGATCGAGTTATTACTAAAAGTGGTTTACATGGTCGCGTAGCTGAAATATCAGAAAAAAACGACGCCATTGTTATAGAAACTACTGCTGGTAAATTAACTTTTGACAGATCGGCTATTTCTTTAGAACTTTCAAAGAAATTAAATGAAAAATCAGAAGTTACCAAAAAGTAAATTGTTAATTTTCGCAATATTAAAAGACTTTTAACCAACGTTAAAAGTCTTTTTTTTGAACTATAATTAGCAATGTTCGACTATGCTAATTATTTTTGCACCAACGAATTCTTTTCATGAAAGTAACAGAACACATAGAAAAAGCAAACGGGAAAACGCTATTTTCGTTTGAGATTGTACCACCCCAAAAAGGGAGTAATATTAACGATTTATACGCAAATATTGACCCTCTAATGGAATTTAATCCTCCATTTATAGATGTAACTACCTCTAGGGAGGAGTATGTTTATATTGAAAAAGACGGTTTATTTGATAGAAAAATTACACGTATGCGTCCTGGAACTGTGGGGATATGTGCTTCCTTACAATATAAATACAATGTAGATGCTATCCCACACATATTATGTGGAGGGTTTACTAAAGAGGAAACCGAATACATGTTAATTGATTGTCAATATCTAGGAATTGATAATTTAGTAGCCTTAAGAGGTGATCCTATGAAAGGTGAAAAGTATTTTACTCCAACTAAAGGAGGTAATAATTACGCTATCGATTTAGTTAAACAAATTAAAAATATGAATAACGGTAACTTCCTACATGGGAATGCCGAAATAAAAAATAAACCCGACTTTTGCGTAGGTGTTGCAGGATACCCAGAAAAACATATCGAAGCCCCTAGCTTAGATGCCGATTTAAAGCGTTTAAAAGAAAAAGTAGATGCTGGTGCAGATTATGTTGTTACTCAGATGTTTTTTGACAACCAACGCTATTTTAAATTTGTACAAGCAGCACGTAATATAGGCATAACTGTACCTATAATTCCTGGAATAAAACCTGTGGCAGTAAAGCGTCATTTACAAATTCTACCACAAGTATTTTGGTTAGATATGCCTACAGAATTAATTTTGGATATAGAAAAAGCCAAAGACAATAAAGAAGTACGCCAAATAGGAATTGATTTTGCTATCCAACAATCTAAAGAATTATTAGAATATGGAGTCCCTTGTTTACACTACTATTCTATGGGAAAATCCGATAATATTAAAGCTATTGCAAAAGGCATCTTTTAATTACAAACGAATAAAACCTACTTTTATTAAAGAGTAGGTTTTATTCGTTTATTTTTAGCATTATTACCAAAATCAATCTATTTTCCAAATAAGATTATAAATCTATAGATTGCCTAGTTAGCTTCCAAGCAATGCAAATAACTTTGAAAAAAGCTTGAAGGGTGAGAAATAGCTCCTAATTTTTGATCATCAATTTTTTTAACTATTGGATACATATAAGAAGACCCTTCCTTATCTGAAATTATTAAAGATGCTATTTTTTGTTTTTTAAGGTCGGATACTACTTCTTTTGGAATTTTAAAAATCGCATCTATTTTTAATGCATTAAAGTTTTGCCTCGTAGGATGTTTCTGCTGTTTTTCACAAAACTCTTCTCCTTGGTAGTTTATTGTAACCGAAGTATCATCTTTAAATACTAAACTCAAAAAAGCACCTTCTCCATAACAAAATACAGGAAATGGATCTCTTGCTACTCTAGAGAATGTAGTAAGCAAGTATTTAGAATCCCCATCGGTATACATAGAAAATAAGACATAGTTTCCTGTTAAAACCTCTTGATTCTCTTGCAATACAAACATCTCCCGAGGCGTAGCATTAATTTTAGATTCTTTAAAATCTATGATCTCAAAATTACATTGCCCCATTATAGAGACTACACATAAGCTATATAAGAAAATACTAATTATATACTTCATTAAACGGATATTTTTTTACAATCTATAACTATAGGCTTATTATTATGGTCTGTTACAAAAAACAAATACCTATCTAAGCCTTCTTGCAATTTATATTTTTTTCGTAATTCGGCTACACTCATTTTAAAATTGCGAGTTACCACATTAGTTTTACATTTTACAATAGCACGCATACCACTTTTGTTAAACGGTAATATTGCAGTAATACTAAAACAACGTCCTGGAAATTCTATTAACTCTTCCGAGGTATACAAATGGGTTAATGCATGCAATTTTTCTACTTTAAAATTCTGAGATAACCAATTAAATACCCCTGCCTTCATTACCGATGCATAAGGCTCGTAAAGATATTTCTTAGGCTTGCTCAAAATGGCATGCGCATAGGACTCTTCTCCTAGCTTTACTTCTACACTTGTTTCCTTGTTTTTAGACAAGTTTACTGCTTTTATAACAGGTTCTTCCAAATGTTGGATATCTAACATCCAAAGTAATTCTTTAACTTCGTTATTTACTGCTATAACATGTATTTCTTTTACATACTGTAACGACTTCAAACCCACAGAAATATCTAAAATTGGAGCTGTTTTTATTAGTATTTTCGATGTCACTTTAAATAAATCGTCTAGAATTAGAGGAACATTAGGCAAACAATCTTCTAAAAAGAAGACCTTACCTTTAGCTTCATTTCGTCTGGAAGGATCGATATATATCCAATTTATCTTTTTTTGCTTTAAAGCAAATTCTATCCCATTGGTTGTGTAAGATTCGATATTTTTTATACCTAACACTTTAAAATTGTGAGCAGCTATAGACTGTAACTCTTCATTTAAGTCGCAATGAAACACTTTTTCCATCCGTTTTGCAAAAGACACACAATCTATCCCAAAACCACCTGTACAGTCCACTAAAGTAGTTCCAGAGATCAAATTAGCCTTATAGTCTGCTGTTTTTTCCGATGAAGTTTGCTCTAAATTTAAACTAGGCGGATAATAGATATTTAGATTATTAAACCAACTGGGTAGTTTTACTTTAGCTTTTTGCTTACCTACTAATTGTTGTGCTAATTCTTTAGAATTAATCCCCACAAAAGAGGATTTTTTTAAGGCAATACTAGTAGCTTTCTGGTTTAAATTTTCAACCAAAAAAACCTGTACATCTTCTTGTAAAAGTAATAAATTCAAAGTACTAGATTTCTTTTGTTAGGTATTGCACTATTTTATACTCGGATAAGAATTCTTTAGAAACTACTTTAATAGCGGTGTATAAAGGTACTGCTGCTATTAAACCTCCAATTCCAAAAAGCAACCCAAACACTAAAATAGCTAGGAATATTTCTAATGGATGAGACCGTACACTGTTTCCAAAGATAAAAGGTTGGTTAAAAAAGTTATCTACCATTTGCACTACAAAAAAGCCAATTCCAACTTTTATAATTTTAGGTAAAATAATTACAGAAAATGACATGTTTAAATTATCTGTTACCGCCAAAGAGAACAATAGCACTATACTTATTACAGGTCCCAAATAGGGTATAAGATTTAAAATAGCACAAATTAAGGCTACAGCTATGGCATTTTGGAATCCTAAAATTAGCAATAATGCCGAATAAAGAATAAAAAGAATAAACAATTGTGCTAACAATCCTACAAAATAACGAGATAACAATTCTTTAATTTTTAGAAATGCACGCTGAAATTTATTTTCGTCTTCCTCTTTAGCAAAAGCCAACAAACTCTTCTCTAACAACTTACTATCTTTTAAAGCAAAAAAGGCTATAAATATTACCGAAAACATTCCTATTAAAAAGCTCCCTAATCCTCCAAAAATATTGGTTAGCACTTTAGGTAATGTATTTACATCTAGGTATTTAATCAAGTCTATTTTTTCTAATAAATCTCTAAGGTTTAGCTTCTTAATTCCAAAATAGTCAGTAGATTCATTAATAAGCCTATCTACATCTGCTTCTAATTTTTCTATATTAATTTGGCTAATGTTTTCATATAGCTCCGCTACTACAGGCGAAAATAGAGCAATTACCCCTACAAAAAACATCAAAAATATTCCAAGACAAATACTTACAGCTAGAGCCGATTTCATTTTTAATTTATTAACCAAAAACAACATTAATGGACGACCAATTAAAGAAATAACAGCACCTAATAAAATATATAATAATACCGACCGTATAAGGTATAAGAAATAAAACAGCAACACAACTCCTACTATAATACTAATTGCTCTTAAAATACCATTACTTATTGCCTTACTTTGCATGAGTTAATTGTTTTGTGATCTCGTATAATGCAATTGATGTTGCCTGAGAAACATTCATACTAGAGTTTTTACCAAACATAGTAATATGTCTATGTAGCTTACAGTTTTCTAAAATCAAATTAGATACTCCTGCACTTTCATCACCTATAATTAGAAGTATTTTTTCTAAATTTAAAAAATTACTTTGTTGTATGGGGTCACTTTTATCTGTTATTTCTAGTGCAATAGACGTATATCCCTTTTTTTTATATGCTTCTAAGGTTTCCAATACATCTATATTGTCCTCTATTTTGGTCCAATTTTGTGCAGAACGTGCTGTGCGCTTTAATCGTGGACTATTAATATCTATGGTTACTGCTCCAAAAAGCACTTTTTGTACTCCAAAACTATCTGCAATACGTAATAGACTTCCTATGTTGGCTGGAGAATTTACTCCATCACATAAAAGAATAATATCCGTATCTATTTTAGGGAAATTGGTGTTGTTGTGATGCCTTTGCATTAGTTTAAAAAAGCGTAGTGAATAATATTAGCTCCCATCTGGAGCGCTTGCTCTCTTACTGGTTGTGGGTCGTTATGCACCTCTGCATCTTCCCATCCATCTCCTAAATCTGCCTCGTAGGTTAATAATAACACTAAGCGACCTTCTACAAAAACACCTTCTGCTTTTGGCGATTTATTATCGTGCTCGTGTATTTTAGGCAATCCATTAGGAAAAGGAAAGCTATCCTTAAAAATAGGGTGATCTGTTCCTATGCTTATTAGTTTTTTTTCTGGAAACAGTCTTGCTATTTCTCTTTTAGCGTAGTCTTTCATCCCATAATTATCGTCTATATGGAGGAAACCTCCACTTACTAGATAAGTATGTAAATTTTCAATCTCGGACTCGTTAAACAGTATGTTTCCGTGCCCTGTTGCATGTACATAAGGGTAATCAAAAATATCGGGACTACCTGGTGTTACCTCAGCCACCTCTATGGACAGGTTTGTTTTTAGTTGTTTATTACAAAACCGAACTAAGTTAGGCAATGCAGTGGGGTTACTATACCAATCTCCTCCTCCATTATAATGCAATACGGCTATTTGTTGTGCACAAAGCATATTGGAAAATAGAAAAGAAAAAAGAATTAAGTATTTCACTTTAAATTATATTTTTAAATTAATATTCCCACTCTCTTTTTTTATTCAAAGCTTCTTCTGCCTCCAATTCTTTTTGTGGTATAACTTTTAAGAAGGATGGGTGTTGTTCTATAGCATATTCTAATTGTTCTACAATTTTATCTATACTATCATTTTCATAATCGATCTCTAAAGGTTCTTTTATTACAAAAGATTGTAGTATTCCTTTTTTCTTAATTAACAACCCTTTTTTGTCAAAAGAGCGTCTAAAGCCATCTATTACAATAGGTACTACTACGGGCTTGTATTTTCTTATAATATGTGCTGTTCCTTTCCTTATTGGCTTAAATGGTTTGGTCGTTCCTTGCGGAAAAGTAATTACCCAACCATCGTCTAAAGCATTAGCTATATTAGTAATATCACTTACTTTAACTTGACGATTAATATCTTGTCCTGCAGCCCTCCATGTACGTTCTACGGTAATGGCTCCTGCATAAGCAAAAATACGTGCTAAAGGCCCAGATTGCATTGTCTCTTTGGCTGCTACATAATATAAATTCATTTTAGGTTGCCACAAGTATCCTACATTTTTTATAGAATCCACCCGTCCACTTAAACTAGCGTTAAATACATGAAACATGGATACTACATCGGCAAAGTACGTTTGGTGGTTCGAAACAAATAGCACATTCGTTTCTGGAAGCTTGGTAATAATCTCACTCCCTTCTATTACTAACTCATTAAAACCACGATAGCGTCTATGTGTTAAAGCGCCTAAAATACGTATAAGCCACTTTTTTAATAATAAATAATGTCCAAATGGATTTTTTTTGAATAATCCCATTGATATTTTTAGTTGAAATCAGTTTGCTAATATACCAATAATTACTCCATACTCTTCAAAATTACTTGTATAAGTTCGTTAAGCATCATAGCAGTAGCTCCCCAAATAACATAGTCCTCGTACACAAATGCTGGGGCTATAATAGTCTTATTATTTACTACTACACTGGTAACTTGTCTCCGCACATTGTCTTGTAATAAAGCACTCAATGGAATAGTTATTACTTTGGCTACCTCTTCCTCTTGCGGTATATAGGATAATTTTTTTTTTGAATACGCTAAAAATGGATATACTCTAAAGTCCGAAGGTGGAATGTAAACAGAGGTTAAGGATCTGCAAAATGTTAAATCGTTTTTAGAAACCCCTATTTCTTCCTCTACCTCTCTAAACGCTGTATCTTGAAAACTTTTATCTTCTTTTTCCCATTTCCCCCCTGCAAAAGCCACTTGCCCAGAATGCGCCCCATCGTAAGTAGTTCTTACAATAAGTGTCACATGTACCTCGTCTTTTATAGGAGAAAATACAGCCATTACTCCTGCATTCCTTGTTTTAGTTGTTTTATAGTCTTCTGCAAACTCTGGACGATCTTTTGGAGAAAACTCGGAGTGTGCTAAAGCACTATTCACTTTTATTTTTTCTATTTTTGAAAGATTATTTAAGAAAAAATCAAACTTCATATATGCGTTCTTTTAAAAGTTTACTGTATTTATTACCATTATGGCTCTCTTCTTGCCAAGATAACAAATCTACCTCGCATACCGAAACCTCTAAAACAAAGACTCCAATAGTAAAGGAACTAAAAGCCACTACTAAGGAAAAAAAAAGAACCCCACCAATTACAGACAAAACACTGCATAAATTTTATCAAGTTTATGGTCCCGAAAATCCAGAACGTAAAATTCGTATTAACACAGACTTAGGTGCTATTGATATTGAACTATTTGAAGACACCCCTCTACATAGAGCCAATTTTATACATATTATAAAACGCGGCTTTTTAAACGAAACTTGTTTTTATAGAGTTTCTAAAGATTTTGTTATCCAAGGAGGAAATAGTGATAGCTTTAAAATGGCTAGAATTAAAAAAGGTATAGGAGAATTTACACTTCCGTCGGAATTTCGCAATCATCACAAACATACCTACGGAGCGGTGGCTATGGCTCGCATCTGGAAAAACAATCCCAATCGCAGGTCTAACCCTTATGAGTTTTATATAATTGTAAATCCAAAAGGGTCTCCCCATTTAGATGGTGAACACACTGTAATAGGCAGAGTTATTAAAGGTATGGATGTAGCTAATAACATTAATAAAGTCGAAGTAGACAAAAGCGAATGGCCTAAAAAAGATGTTTATATGACTGTGGATATTTTAGATTAATTAAAAAAGGCTCCTATATTAACACAGAAGCCTTGCTATATTTTAATCTAAAAGAGATTATTTATTATAAACGGCTTCTTTCTTGAAGTGTTTAGTAAGCAAATAATATACCACTGCTCTATATTTAGATCTATTAGACTTACCATATTTTGTCATTACAGACTCTATAGCTCCATCCAAATCGTCACTAGCAGATAATCCTAGTTTTTTAATTAAGAAATTATTTTTTACAGTTTCTAATTCTTTTTCACTTGACCCAGAAACTGTAGAAGCATCTTTCCCATATATAGCAGGACCACACCCAATAGTTACCTTTGTTAATAAATCAAGATCTGCAGTTTCTCCTATTTTTTCTTTGATATCTGCTGCGTATTTCGTAATTAATTCGTCTCTCTTACTCATGTTAATTAAGGTTAAGCGGTTTATGATAATGTAACTTGCTACTAATTAACAAAAAAACTACCCTAAACCATAATTAAATCTTAATTTTTTCGAAATATTCTAGAAGAATTGTATCATTTATCCGTCTAGGTGTATGAATTTCTAAAATACTGGGTTTTTTATTTTTTAAAAATCGATTTAATTTTTTTTCAAAATTTATTTCTTCTCCAAAGAAATAGTCAAAATTAAACATATTAGCTAAGTTACTGGCTTTCAGTGAATGAGTTGTTTCTAGAAAAGTTTCAAAGTACGTAGCAGATTTATCTCCTGGCAAAATCCTAAAAATTCCTCCTCCGTCGTTATTAATTACAATTATTTTAAAATTCTCTGGTATATAGTTATTCCATAAAGCATTACTATCATAAAAAAAACTTAAATCTCCTGTTATTAGAATAGTTGGCTTTTTTTGTATTAACGAAGCTCCAATAGCCGTACTAGTACTCCCATCTATACCACTAGTCCCTCTATTACAAAAAACCTCTACCGTTTTAGGAATAGAAAATAGTTGAGTATAACGAATCGTAGAACTATTACTTAGCTGTAAGTGTATATCTTGAGGCATCGCCTTTATAATACGATCGAATACCAAAAGGTCGGAGTAAGGTATTTCTGATAGGTATTTGTGGTGTCCTTTCTCTAAATTATTATGATAATTAATCCAATAAGGCTGGTAGTCTGCCGATGTAATTTCTGACAGTTTTAATAGTTCTTTAAAAAAACTATTAGGATTTACTTTATAATGATCTTCTAGACAACCAAAAGTATTATAGGCTGTTTTTAAAGAAATATGCACGTGTTTTTTAGGTTGAAACTCCCTTAGGAAAAACTTTATTTTTTTAGAAACAATAAGTCCTCCAAAAGTTAATAATAACTCTGGCTGCAATGCTTCTTTTTCTGTTATAGTTAGCTCTGCTATAAGCCTATCTATATTAGAAATAATTCTTTTATGATGAAGGTTTGATGTGGTTTCTGTAAAAATTAACACACTAGGATCTAATAACAACTCTTCCAATACTTTTTCCTCTATAATATTGGGTAGCAATACTCCTACTAGAATCAACGTTCTCTTACTTGTATTCCATAAAGTAGTAAAACCCGAATCTAAAGTAACCTGTTCTTCTGTTTTTTCTAATTTATTTACCCAACTAGGGGATATATTTTTAATAGTCGTGTTGTATAAAGGCTCATACAATGGAATATTAATATGTATAGGGCCTTCTTCTATACTAGCAACCTGCAATGCTTTTTGTAATAAAGTTTCGTTTTTGGCGTGTAATACTTCAGAATACTCTAATCTATTTTTAAGATTTGCATCAAAACAACTATGATTTTTAAAAACATGCTCTTGCCTTATTGTTTGCCCGTCTCCAATATCTATAAATTCTTTGGGACGATCTGCACTTAAAACTACTAACGGTATATTACTATAAAACGCTTCCGATACAGCAGGGTAATAGTTTAATAAGGCACTACCAGAAGTACAAACTACCGCTACAGGCTGCTTTATTTGTTGTGCTATTCCTAATGCGAAAAAAGCGGCACAACGCTCGTCTACAATACTATAACAGGTAAAAAAGGAATCGTTACTAAAACTTAATGTTAATGGTGCATTCCTGGAACCAGGAGAAATAACTATATGCTTTAAATTATAAGCTTTACAATTGGCTATTATTTGCTGAACGATGGGTATGTCTGAGACTAGATTCATAGAGAATTCAAAAATACAATTGCCGTTGAAGCAATACTATTTTTTGAATCAAAATTTATAAAATTTGCTTCATTATTTGCGATTTATTTACGGTCTCTTCCCATTCTGCTTCTGGATTAGATTGTGTAGTAATTCCGCCTCCAACATAAATTTTTAATGTCTCATTATTTATTTCCATACAACGCAAATTTACAAATAAGCTAGTATCCCCCAAAGGGTCTACCACTCCTAAATACCCTGTATAGTAGTTACGGTTATAGCCTTCGTTATCTAAAATAAATTGTTGCGCTTTTAACTTAGGCAAACCACACACTGCTGGAGTAGGGTGTAATACGTTAATAAGCGATTGTAAGGCATTCGCAGATTCTAATATACCTCTAATATCGGTTCTTAGATGTAATAGACTTCCTGCCTTTTGTGTTTGTGTTTGTCCTACACTAATGTTAGTAGTAATGGTTTTTAGTTCTTCTAAAATACTATCTACTACATATTGTTGCTCTTCTTTTTCCTTATTACCCCATTCTACATTTACAGTATTAGTATAAGGTTGTGTGCCGGCCAATGCCATGGTTTCGAAACTAGCCTGTTCCAGTTTTATTAGAGTCTCTGGTGTAGCTCCCAACCACATCCCTATTTGGGGGTGATACCAACAATAACAAAAGGTATTAGGATATCTGCTATACATACGTTGGAAGTATAGTAAAGGATCTGTTTGCTTTATTAATATCTCTTCTATCCTGGATAATACTACTTTTTGGAGTTCCCCGTCCTCTAAAGCTCCTAATGCTTTATCTATTATGGTAAGATGTGCTTTTTTAGAATCTAAGCTTTTAGTTCCTTCTTTTTGGGATCCTATTAATATAAGGTCGTCTTCAAAATAGGCTTCAATTTTTTCTGCTTTATGTTCCGAAAACCAAATTACTGGCTGTTTACCTGTAATAAAAGGAGCTAAGACAAACCCAGGAATGTTATAATCTACCTTCTCTATCGCTTCCGATTTTTGTAATTGCGCTACTAATCTATTAGAATTCGGTTTTGTATAAACGACAAAAGGTTTCTTGTTTTTCCAATGCTGGTTTATGTTAGAAAAAAAATCTTGTAATACCATCTATTTCTTAGGAAGTGAGATCGTTGATAGTTTTACAACCGAAATTAGGTTTTGATCCTCGTCGGTAATTCTAATATCCCAAAGCTGTGTGGTTCTTCCTTTATGGAGTGGTTGCGCCTTGGCGTATACAAAACCTTTTTTTACAGACTTTACATGGTTTGCACTAATTTCTATACCGCGAATCATAAATTTTTTATAGTCTATAAACATATACGAAGCCAAACTGCCTACAGATTCTGCCAAAGCAACCATAGCCCCTCCGTGTAACACACCCTCTGGCTGAAATACTTTAGGTCCCACAGGCATTTTTGCCGTTACAAAATCTTCCCCAATATCCACAAAACTAATCTCTAAAGTCTCCATAAGAGTATTAGGACATAAGGCATTGCATTGGGCTAATTTTTCTTGTTTTTCTGCTTCGGTCATCCTGTATTTTTGAATCGTAAATTTACAATTCTAATACTCTATTTAAAAATATTCGTTACAATTAAAATAGTATTTACCTTTACCTAAAAATTCAATTTTGGAAAAGTCTATTACCTATACTACTATTAATACTTACGATACTTTAAATAGTTTTACTCCTAAGACAAAAAATGTATGGTTGGTGTTTCACGGTATTGGCTATTTAAGCCGTTTTTTTATAAGACATTTTTCTAATTTACCTCCTCTAGAAAATTACATTATTTGCCCACAAGCACCTTCCAAGTATTACAAAGATGCATCTTATAAACGCGTAGGTGCTTCATGGTTAACTAAAGAGCACACTATACCAGAAATTGAAAACGTACTAAACTATGTGGATGAAGTAATAAAAAAAGAAGCAATAGATCCTAAAAATGTAAATTTTATAGTATTGGGCTATTCGCAAGGGGTTAGTATTGCCACTCGATGGTTGGCTTATAGAAAGCATTTTTGCCACAAGCTAATTATGATTTCTGGGGTTTTTCCAAAAGAATTAGAGTCCGCAAATTTTTCCCACCTTCCTAATCTTAACACGATACATACTGTAGGCATAAAAGATGAAATTTTTGATCCTATAAATATAACGAAACAGGAAAACCGCCTTCTAGATTATTTTCCCAATATAGAAATTATAAACCACGGGGGAGGTCATATATTTGAAACCCTTTTATTAGAACGTTACCTCTAAAATTATTCAGACTTAAGTTGTATTTCTTGTAAACACAAAGAATATGCACTTCCTGTCGGTTGAATATTCTTTAAATACTCTTTATTATTTCGTTTCTTTTCAAACATATAATTAGCAGAGTAACACAACCACATTGTTTTACCATCTTTACTTATAAATTTAGAGGGAATATTTACAAAATAGGCCTGTGGACCAAAATCTTTCATGTAAGTTACCATATTCCATGGTCCCGTTATATGCTTAGACTCTAAAATATAGGTATCGTATTTTTTCCTACTGGTTATAGAATTGTTTCCGCTAGTAATGCACATTAAATATTTATCTAAACCTTTTACATAGGTAGTCGTAACAATACCGCAGGTATTATTCCATTTAAAAATAGGTTTTATTTTAGAAAATTTATTAGTCCATTTTGCTTTTCCTTTTTTATCATAACCGCAAAAATATTCGTATTTAGTAGCATCATTTATATTGGCTATAGAAGGCGTTACTCTGGACATAAAAACAGCGTCTCCACTATTCCAAGAATTATTAGCGATACGAGGGTTCTTATCTTTATTTAACGATCCATGCCCTACTAGATATGCTTTTCCATCTGGAGAATACTCCATGTTTTTTCCAAAATCGACAAAATGGGGAGCTCCCATTTTTATAAAAGGGCCTTCTTTACCTTTCTCTAAATCTAATTGATTACGAGAGGGCTCTGGAAATAATGGCGATGCTGGGGTATGAGGAGATTCTGTCCAAGTAGTTCCATTGTCTTTAGAATATCTAAAACCTACTAAAGGTCCTTGCACATACCATCCATACTTTTTTTTAACTTCTTTGGTTGGCTGATCTATAGTGTACGAACCATAATACCATACTCCATTATAATGTAAGCTTCCGCAAGGGTATCTACCTTGATAGGGAGCCGCAGTAGAAATGTAGGTTTTGTATTCTTTTATCTCTAAATTCATAGGATCGTCCCCTACTATTTTAGCTTGCCCTCTTTTAGAGTTTTCTCCTGCTCCAGACCACACTGTTTTCATTTTATTACCTATCGTCCCATCTGTCCAAGGAGAGTACAAGTTACCATCTGCTGCCCAAGTTGGATACCAAGTATCTGCTTT
>CALGNG010000217.1 GCA_937958735.1 uncultured Aquimarina sp.
GGGTGCTCTGCTGTCGGGATGTCAAAAGAAAGACCCCACACCGGCACAGGTCGTTCATTTGGCCAAAAGCGACAGCGAGGAGATGCGCGTTCTTTTGGCGCATGTGATGGCGTCTATTTTACCCGGGAGTAAAGCGCTAAAGGCGTTGAATCGTCAACATCTCGATCGCGTGTTGGCCGATGAGCGCATGAAACATTTTCGCCCCTTGCTCTTTTCGGGCGGCGCCTTTTTGCATCGTTTCAGCGTCGAGAAAATGAAAAAAGAATTCGGCGAACTCACACCGAGTCAAAAAGAAGAGCTGCTTCAAGCGATGGCTGAGCGCAAAGTTCGTCCCCAGCGATTTCGCCCAGAGCTTTTTGTGCAAAAATGGTACCATCAAAAAAGGTGGGAGGACGTTTACAAATATCGCAATTCCCACAGTTTACCTCTTTTAATTCTCCAAAGTAACTAAGTAGCACTTTTCTTCTACAACTTAAAGCTTCTGCATATTGCATCATACGCTCTAATTTAGCTAATTGTACTTCTGTATTTCCTGCTCCTTCCGCAAATTTACGAAGCTGTATTACATCTGCATAACTATAAAAAAGAATAGTTTCCCCTACTACACCATCCCTACCAGCACGTCCTATTTCTTGATAATAGCCTTCTATATTTTTAGGAAGATTATAATGGATTACCCAACGCACATTAGATTTATCTATCCCCATACCAAAGGCTACTGTAGCACACACTATTTGTGTACTATCATTTATAAAATCGTCTTGTACTTTTTGGCGCTGTAAATGTGGTAGCCCTGCATGGTATGCCGCTGCTTTAAAACCTTCGTTTTCTAACTTTTCGGCTAAGCTTTCTGTTGCTTTTCTACTTAAACAATAAACAATCCCACTATCGTTAGGTCTATCGTCTACAAAATTAATAATCTGTTGTACTCTCTTATTAGCTGGACGTACCTCTAAGCTTAGATTAGGTCTATCAAAAGAACTTAGGTGTAATGTTGCGCTAGGAATATTTAATTGATTTGCTATATCCTCTCTAGTAGCCTTATCTGCTGTTGCAGTAAGTGCTATAATTGGGGTTTTAGGAAATCGCTTTTTCAAATAACCTAATTGGGTATAGGCTGGTCTAAAATCGTGCCCCCAAGCAGAAATACAGTGTGCTTCGTCCACTGCTACTAAACTAGGTTCTTGTGTATTAAATAAACCTTGTAATTGAGATAAACTTTCTGGTGCTACATATAATAACTTTGTTGTCCCTTCGTGCAATTCTTCAAATATATGCTGCTGTTCTTCGTTAGTCTGGCTACTGTTTATAAAATTAGCATTAATCCCATTAGCTTTTAAACTATCTACTTGATCCTTCATTAAAGCAATAAGTGGCGAAATTACCAATGTAAACCCTGGAAGTAATGTAGCGGGTAATTGATAACAGATAGATTTTCCGCCACCAGTAGGCATTATTACCAAATTATCGAAACCCTCTAGTACCGACTCTATAATATCTTTTTGTTTTGGACGAAAATTAGCATATCCAAAATATTCTTTTAAATTTTTATATAATGAAGTTTCGGTAACAGTACTTTCCATAAGACAAAATTACTATTTGCTTTTAAGAAAGACTATTTTTAAGATTAGTTAAATTAATTTAATAGTAAAATAAATAGATCTCTATATTAATAAAAGTCTATTAAATTCTTCAGAAATATTAACTTCAAAAAAATTAGAAGTATACAATAGAGAAATAAAATCTGTTAATTTTATTTAATAGAATAACTAACTAATAATCTCTTTACTAATTTTTTATTTTTAAATTGAAAGACAAATAAAGATATGGAAATTACAAAACGGAACTTAAATCGCTTTTTATTCTTAAAACTCCCTGCTGCTTGGTGGACTGGTGTACGGGTTTCAGAAATTACAAATAAAAGGTGCATCGCTAACGTTACCCACAAATGGGCTAACCAAAACCCGTTTAGATCTATGTATTTTGCTGTACAAGCTATGGCTGCAGAACTTACTACAGGAGCTTTGGTTATGCTTTATATAAAAAAAAGCAACTCTAAAATATCTATGCTAGTAGCAGAAAACAAGTCTTCTTTCTCTAAAAAAGCAACTGGTAAAATAACTTTTTCGTGTACCAATGGACTATTGATTAAAGAATGTATAGACAAAGCTACAGAAACGGGCGAAGGGCAAACTTTTTGGTTACAATCTACAGGAAAAAACACCGATGGGATAACTGTCTCTACTTTTGATTTTAAATGGACCGTAAAAGTAAAAGAAAAATAATTTTTACGACTAATTGCAACAATACTATATTTTTATAGTCGTTAGTTTATATTATTGAAAGATCTTGTTTTTAGCATTTTTATTAATAAACAATCAATAATACAAAGAGAAATAATCGTTTTTCTTAAATCATTAACCTAATTCAACCTACTATATTATGGCCAGAGCAATGTATGATTATACCTTGTCGATATTAGAAAAAGTAAGTTTTGATGTGAATTTATTCACTACAGAAGTAAAAAAAGCGTTAAAATATTTACTCCCACACGAAATCGAAGATTTAAAAATTTATATCTTAAAAATCGTTGAACAAAAACCACAATTAGCTCCTTCTTTACTACTTACTAATTAAGGATTAGAACTTTATAAAAAGTATTAGCTAAAATGCATAACCTGAAATTATGCAATATTTATTACTTAGTTTAATTTACTTGTAGTCAATAGTTTTTATTAGTCACCATTCTATAAATTAGATTGCCTAATATAGTTTACTTGTATATTGAACGATTTATTAAATAGCAATATTCATCTAAATATTTTTAAAAATACTTTTTTACTTACCCCAAACACACACTTAAGCCTACTTTTAATTAGCAGGGTAAATACATTTAAAAAGTTATTAAGTTAGTTTATAAAACTAATCTTAAACAATAGTTAAGAAATCATTTGTCAATTGTAGCA
>CALGNG010000218.1 GCA_937958735.1 uncultured Aquimarina sp.
GTCAAAAAAAAGCTCGTGAAATTTTCTTTTTAGGAAGAAACTATTCGGCACAAGAAGCTTACGAGATGGGAATGGTAAATGCTGTAATCCCACATGCAGAACTTGAAGGTACTGCATATAAATGGGCACAAGAAATACTAGAAAAATCTCCTACTTCCATTAAAATGCTGAAGTTTGCCATGAATTTAACTGACGACGGAATGGTAGGACAACAAGTATTTGCTGGGGAAGCTACTCGATTGGCTTACATGACCGAAGAAGCTAAAGAAGGAAGAGATGCTTTCTTAGAAAAAAGAAAGCCTAATTTCCCTAAAAAATGGTTACCATAACAATCACCGCATATAACTATACTATAACCCAACACTAAGACATTATTAATGGCTCGAAAGAAAGCTACAGACAGTAAACAAAACAATACTAGCAAGTCTCAAAGTCCCAAAAAAAGACTTAGCCCTTCTGGTATAAAACTTAGCCAAAAACAACGTTTAGTTATTGGTGGACTTTTTATTACTCTTAGCTTAATGATATTTATATCTATAAGCTCCTATTTTTTTACATGGCAAGCAGACCAAAGCGAGTATGGAAATTTTGAGCGTGAAGCAGCACATCAAAATTTATTACAATCGTTTGGATCATTTATTGGACACACCTTAGTTTTTAAAGGTTTTGGAATTGCCTCTCTTATATTCCCTGTATTATTATTTTTATCTGGTATTAGTTATTTTTTAGACTATGGTAAAAGCCAGTTAAAAAGTCGTTGGTTTTGGGGATTATATCTCGCACTATTTTTTTCCATATTTTTTGGTTTTTTCAATCCAATTTACGGGCTATTATCTGGCGTAGTAGGTTTCGAAATAAACGATTTATTACAAGATTATATAGGTACGATTGGGGCTACATTGATCTTAGCCTTCCTTGCACTACTCTATTTAGTAGTTAGACTAAATTTAACCCCTGCAAAAATTACCACCTATTTTGTAAAGACTAAAGAAAAAGTTGCCGAAGAATATAAAGAAGCTACCGATATAGAAGAAGAACCTAAACCAATAGTTCCTGTATCTAAATTTCAAGAAAAAGTAGCTATAGATGATTTCGTACCAGTCAAAAATACTTTATCTGAATCGGAAGCAGAAACCCTTCCTATAGAAAAAAACCTTACAGAAGAAAACATTCCTGTAGAAGACATTCCTGCCGAAGTTAATTTAACCCAAACTAGTACCACCACTCCCAAAAAAGAAACCCCACCTAACAGCGCTACTTTAGAGGTAGAAATTGCACAAGAAGAGGAGGAGATTTTGGATATTCAAATAGAAGATAGTCATGACGAGGAAGTAGGAAACTTAAGTAAACAACTAGTAGAAGACTTTGGTGAGTTTGACCCAACTCTAGAATTAGGAAACTACAAATTCCCTACCCTAGAATTACTTAAAGATTATACCAATGGTCAAAACAGTATTACCATAGACCAAGAAGAATTAGAAGAAAACAAAAATAGAATTGTAGATACCTTAAAAAATTACAAAATAGGAATTGCACATATTAAAGCTACCGTTGGACCAACGGTGACTCTTTATGAAATTATTCCCGAAGCAGGTATCCGAATTTCTAAAATAAAAAACTTAGAAGACGATATTGCTTTATCCCTAGCTGCTTTAGGTATTAGAATTATTGCCCCTATACCTGGAAAAGGAACCATAGGTATCGAGGTACCTAATAAAAAATCTACCATAGTTTCTATGCGATCTGCCATTGCTTCTACGAAGTTTCAAAATGCAGAAATGGAACTTCCTATTTCTTTTGGAAAAACAATCTCTAACGAAACATTTGTCGTAGATTTAGCTAAAATGCCTCACTTACTTATGGCTGGTGCCACTGGACAAGGAAAATCGGTAGGCTTAAATGCTATTTTAACATCCTTACTTTATAAAAAACATCCTGCAGAAGTAAAATTTGTACTGGTAGATCCTAAAAAAGTAGAGCTTACTTTATTTAACAAAATTGAACGTCACTTTTTAGCCAAGCTACCCGATTCTGAAGAAGCAATTATTACCGATAATGCCAAAGTAATTAACACCTTAAACTCCTTATGTATCGAAATGGACGATAGATATGAGTTATTAAAAAATGCTTTTGTCCGCAATCTTAAAGAATATAATACCAAATTTAAACAACGAAAGTTAAATCCAGAAAACGGACATCGTTACCTACCCTATATTGTTTTGGTTATTGATGAGTTTGCCGATTTAATTATGACTGCTGGTAAAGAAGTAGAAACTCCTATTGCCAGACTAGCACAATTAGCACGTGCTATTGGAATCCATTTAATTATAGCCACACAGCGTCCGTCTGTAAATGTAATTACTGGTATGATTAAAGCTAACTTCCCTGCTCGATTGGCCTTTAGAGTAATGTCTAAAATAGATTCTAGAACTATTTTAGATGCTGGTGGTGCCGATCAACTAATTGGACGTGGAGATATGCTTTACACCAATGGTAATAATTTAGTACGGGTACAATGTGCATTTGTAGACACTCCAGAGGTAGAACGCATTACTAATTATATTGGTGCACAGAAGGCCTATCCAGACGCACACCTATTACCAGAATACTCTGGTGAAGAAGGTGGCACAACTCTTGATAATGATATTAGCGAGAGAGATAAACTATTTAACAGTGCCGCCGAGGTAATCGTAACAGCACAGCAAGGTTCTGCTTCTTTATTGCAGCGAAAGTTAAAACTAGGATACAATCGTGCTGGTCGTATTATAGATCAATTAGAAGCCGCTGGCATTGTAGGTCCTTTTGAAGGTAGTAAAGCCCGCCAGGTATTAATTCCAGACTTGGTCGAATTAGAAAAATTTCTATCCAACGAATAGATTTTTGTATTCTTTCTCTATTATTTAAAACAAGCACAGTATTTTTGTATTAACACATATTCTATCTATGAGATTAATTTTAACATTTATTATTAGTACTACTCTATTTATTTTAAATTCTAACGCACAACAAAGTGCTACACAATTATTAAATGAAGTAGATGCCAAAGTCAAATCTTACCAGAACATTTCTATAGACTTTAAATACGGTTTAAATAATACCGCTGCTAACTTACAACAAGAAACTAGAGGTAATGTATTTTTAGAAGGGCAAAAATACCTTTTAAACCTAATGGGAAGTACCCAAATGTTTGACGCTACTAAACTATATGTTATTAACGACGAGGATGAGGAAATTACCATTTCTACCCCTGAAGAAGAAAATGATTTTGCTCCATCAAAAATGTTATCTTTCTATAAAAAAGGATACACCTCAAGTCTTGATATTTTACAAAACATAAAAGGTCGAAAAATTCAGTACATAAAACTTACTCCTACAACAAAAAATGAGGAAGTTAAAAACATCCTATTAGGAGTAGATAAGGTGACCAAGCATATTTATAAATTACTTATTTTTCAACATAATGGTACGGAAGTAAGTATAGAGGTCACTCAATTTAAAACCAATCAACCCTTATCCGACACTTTGTTTTCTTTTGACGAGAAAAAATATAAAGGTTATTATATTAATCGCTTAGACTAAATTACATCTTGAAGATAATAGACCGTTATATTTTCTCTTCTTTTTTACAGAAGTTTATTGTTATACTATTGATTCTTACCATAATAATGGTATTACAATCGGTATGGCTATACATATCCGAATTTGCAGGAAAAGATTTGGAGTTTATTATTATAGCTAAATTCATATTCTATTCTATACCTATTTCCATACCTATAACTATACCCATTACCATTTTATTCTCTTCTATTATGGTATTTGGAGAATTCTCGGAGCACTATGAATTTGCAGCTATGAAATCCACTGGTATTTCGCTACAACGTGCTATGCGAACACTAAGTATTTTTATTATTTTTATAGGATTAGGCACCTTCTATTTTTCCGACACCGTAATCCCTGCTTCTTATCAAGAGTTTATTAACCTAAGAAGAAATGTAGTAAGGCGTAAACCCGCAAGAGCCATTGTAGCTAATAGGTTTAACGACTTACAAAGTTTTAATATTAGAGTAGATAAAAAACATGGAGATAACGATCAGTTTTTAGATAACGTAATTATCCACAAACAAACAGAAGGCAAAAAAGGAAACTATACTGTAATTACCTCTAAGAAAGGAGAACTAATTAGTTCTGTAGACTCCAATGTACTCTCTTTAAAACTAACAGATGGTCACTATTACGAAGATCTGATACCCAAGAAAAGCAAAGACAGAAAAAAGAAACCTTTTGTAAAAAGTAGCTTTAAAGAGTATACCATGAATCTTAATTTAGGAGATATTAACGATGTTAAAATTTCTGAATCTGATTATGCAAAAAACAGAAAAATGAGAGGTGTAGATATTTTAGTAAAAGATGTAGACTCTTTTTCTACAGATTTAAACAGAGACCGAAAATCTTATTTTAGTAGAATACAATCTTCTTCTGGTTTAAAAAACACCTATTTAAAATCTACTCTTGCCTGTAAAACAGAAGAGCTTCCAGAAAACCTTACCGATATTTTTGATCTTAATGATAGACTTGCAATATATCAATCTTCTAAAGTTGCCGTAGAAGATGTAATCAAACAAATAGGATTCTATAATAAAAAATTAAAAAAGCAAAAAAGCCATCTTAATAAATTTGAAATTGCCATTCACGAAAAATTCTCGTTAGGTATTGCCTGTATTGTCTTATTTTTTATTGGCGCACCAATTGGAGCTCTTATTAGAAAAGGAGGCCTTGGACTACCCGCTCTATATGCTTTTGGTCTATTTTTAGTATATTATTTTGTAGGTATTTTTGCAAAAAATACTGCCGAAGATGGTACCATAAGTCCATTTTTAGCCAGTTGGCTCTCCACCTTTATTTTTATGCCATTGGGTATATTATTTACTTATAGGGCTACTAACGACAAAAACCTATTTAGTATCGGAGAATTTTTCCATAAAATAGCTTCTTTCTTTAAAAAGAAACCTGCCTAATACCTAAACTTAATTACTACATTAATTTTAAGTAATAATCTTATCTTTGTCTTTATCTAACAATATTAATATTTATTCCCTTTGAAACCCACCAACTCTACAAAATTTACGCTAAACTCTATAGAAGAAGCTATAAACGATATCCGAGAAGGAAAAGTAATTATTGTAGTAGATGATGCTAACAGAGAAAATGAAGGTGATTTTATTGCTGCTGCAGAAGCTATTACTCCAGAAATTGTAAATTTTATGGCTACCCATGGTCGTGGTTTAATTTGCACCCCTCTAACAGAACAACGCTGTAAGGATCTAAATTTGGATATGATGGTAAACACCAATACCGACCCTATGCAAACAGCATTTACGGTTTCGGTAGATCTAAATGGTAAAGGAGTTACTACGGGAATCTCTGCTAACGATAGATCCAAAACCATTAAAGCACTTGTAGAAACAGAAACCAAACCGCACGAACTTTCTAGACCCGGACACATATTTCCTTTAAGAGCTAAAGAAGGTGGTGTATTGCGTAGAACAGGACATACCGAAGCTGCTATAGATTTTGCAAGATTAGCTGGTTTTAAACCCGCAGGAGTTATTGTCGAAATTATGAACGAAGATGGTACCATGGCACGCCTTCCGCAATTAAAAGAAATTGCCACTAAATTTGATCTTAAAATAGTTTCTATTGAAGCTTTAGTTGCCTACCGCATGCAACACGA
This sequence comes from uncultured Aquimarina sp., assembly GCA_937958735.1. GTDB lineage: Bacteria > Bacteroidota > Bacteroidia > Flavobacteriales > Flavobacteriaceae > Aquimarina. Next base: position 5,732 of record CALGNG010000218.1, read on the forward strand.
TTCTTTAATTGCTAAAGAAGAAGATTTCGAAATTAATACTCGTTTTGGAAAATACCGATTACGAGCTTACAAACAAACTACCAACAACCAAGTACATATTGCTTTAACAAAAGGAAACTGGACTAGAGACGAGGAAGTTCCTACCAGAATTAACTCTGCCCTATTTAATAACGACATACTAGGAACACTAACCCACAATGCAGAAGCCTCTTTAGAGAAAATGTTTATGCTTATTAATCAAAAAGAAAAAGGAGCTATTGTATTTATTAATCAAGAAGCACAATCCTTAAACTTATTAAACCGATTAGCTACATTAAAAACACAACAAAGTAACAGTG
>CALGNG010000219.1 GCA_937958735.1 uncultured Aquimarina sp.
AATATTATTTACATCAAAGTTTCTTCGGGTTTTACAATAATCATTGTTTTTTGCATTAATCGACACATAATAATCCCCTTCTTTTATCACTTCTATGGTCTTGGTGGTTTCTCCTGTATTCCATAAATATTCTACCTCTTCTACTTCGCTATCTAAAACAATAACATCTTGGCTGCATTTACGAATTACTTTATCATTTTTTAATTTAGGTAAAGCTTCATGAACAATAATGGTTACAGGTACTCTTTCTAGATTTACACATTCAAAATTAATTAATCTGGATTCTGCAAAATAGGTATACTTCCCTGGCTTTAATTCTCCTGGAAAAAAGATATTAGAATTGCTTAACAAATCGCCACCTGTTTTATTCTTATACCATCTTATTTCGGATACAGCATTAGGGCGTTCTACACTTAGCACTACTTTTTCCCAAAAACAATAATCTTTATTATTAGCAGGCACTGGAGCTAATGCAGGAGGTACTACTTCTAATTTAAAAGATTCTGATACAGAATAACAGTACGGGGTATTTAGTCCGTTTTCGCTACCCGCCACTTTTACTCTATAAAAATAATTTCCTGCTTTTAACGTATCTGGTATTTTTAATTGATTATCGACCATTTCCAAATCTTCAAAATACAGACTGTCTGTAGATTGTTGCCATTGATAAAAATGTTTTTGAAATACCTTAGAGGCTACAGTACTTTTTAAGACTACCTGATCTAGATTATTTTTACACACTTTTAAGAAGTTTACCTTTTCTTGGTTTAGACTTATTTCTGCCTTATCTCCACAAGAAACAAACTGAATATCGTCTATCGCAACATCGTAGCCACATCCGCCTCTAGAATAATTACTCATCTTTAAGACTACATTATCTTGACCAGGCTCTGTTGTAAATAAAATCCCATATTTTTCCCATTTTGGACTGGATTTACTAAATATTTGTCCTGTACTGGCTGTTTTCAACATTACAGTCTCGGTCTCGTCCCAAATTTCAAAACGAATATTTACAGGCAATCCTCCTAAAGCAGAAGTAAGCTCTGTACACACCGAATTTTTATTAGTGCTTAAATTTAACAACCAAGCAGAAAATTCGTAATCGATCTCTGGACATAATCCTTCTATTTTTTTCGTAAAAAACACCCCTACTTTTTCTTCGTCTACATTTACAATTAAAGCATTTCCTTTTTTATCTCTTTTGGTATGATCTTTTGTGGAAAACCAGTGAGGAAACCAATTAAATTTATTAGAAATAGTATAACTACCTTCTTTAGGAGCTTTATTTCCCGAAAACTTATAAGAAGTCTCTCCTATTAAAGCCCCTCCTTTAGTTATTTTTTTTGTCCCAAAGGTTTCTAAAAAAACAGGAAGCCCCTTATCTCCAGAACATAATTCTAACTGAGAAAAAACTTGAGAAGTGCTTGCAATAAGCAAACAACAAATCACTAATATTCTATTCATTAACATGTTTTAAAAAAGAAAACACAAGAAACAAAAGTTTTTTTATTAGTAACCATATTTTAGACAGTTTTATACCTCTTATCAGATAAAAAACCACATTTAACCATTTTTCACTAAATACAAGTAAGAATTGTATTACAAAAATATATGCGTTTCAATTAAAATACTTCTAGATTAAATTTTCCCTTAATACCTAACTTCTAATTTTGCTTAAACAATTATAATATTATAGTTCTATATTTGCAAAAATAAAAATTAACACTATCTATATGATTAACACAACTAGAAATCAGAATTGGACGATTACGAAAATTGTATCCATTATATTTTTATCATTATTATTCGCCTCTTGTAGTTCTAGCGATTCTAGAAATAACGAGGATTTACAAACAATAGTAGATACAGACGGTATTGAAAAAGAAGAAGAGCCAAATAATAAAGAAGATAAAGATACACCAGAAGAAAAAGATATCGTCACAGATGAAGATCCTACAAGCGAGGTATTACCATTGCTTATTAAGCGAGTAGAAAAAGAAGGAGAAGATACTTTTATTACAGATTATACATATAGTGGAAACAGACTAATAAAAGAAGATTATTCTGACGGTTCTTCTTTGAGTTATAATTACGAAAACAACAGATTAGTTGGAAGTATTTTTAAAGAGCCTAGCGAACGTGATATTATAGAATTGTACACCTATGATTCTCAAGGTAGAGTTAATAGTGTATCTATAGAAATAGTAGGCTTACTTACACAAAAAAATAATTTAACCTACAATGCCGATAATAGCATTATAGATGGCCTAGATGCTGAAAACAACCTATTATCTGATCGTTTATCCTTTTTGAATATGAATTTGGTTAAAATGGAAGATTTTGATAGTTCGAAAAACCTTAGTGATCTTTACGAATATACTTATGATTCTAAAAATTCCCCATATAAAAACGTTGAATTCAGAACAATTTTTTCTACAATCTATTCTGAAAATATTATAAACGAAGATTATAGTATCAATAATTCTTTATCCCAAACATTAACCAATAGTGGTGATTCATCTTTAAATGAATCCACCTTATACACCTATACTTATAACGACTTAGACTACCCTACTCAGAT
>CALGNG010000220.1 GCA_937958735.1 uncultured Aquimarina sp.
TGCTACTACTAGTAAAGCACACACTGCTGTAAAAATTACTCCAGAGTACGATGGAGCCATTATACATGTAAATGATGCATCCCGCGCTGTAACGGTTGTTGGTGATTTATTAAAACCTGATTCTAAAGAAAAATACATCTCGGATATTAAAGCAGATTACGATGTATTTAGAGAAGGTTTTTTAAAACGCACTAAAAAGAAAGATTATCTAAGTATCGTAGATGCTAGAAAAAATAATTACAAAATAGACTGGGAAACTACATCTATCATAAAACCAAATCAATTAGGTATTCAAATTATAGAAGATCAAGATTTTAATGAGCTGGTCGAGTTTATAGACTGGACCCCGTTTTTTAGATCTTGGGATCTACATGGTAAATATCCTGCAATTCTTACAGACGAAGTCGTTGGAGAACAGGCCACCGAATTGTTTAAAGATGCTACCGAAATGTTGGAGCAATTATTAAAAGAAAAATGGTTATCTGGAAAAGCTATTTACGGTTTGTTTAAAGCTAATACGTTAGATAATGCAGACGATATCGAACTTACTTTAGATGGAGAACAAAAAGCAATATTTAGAACCCTGCGCCAACAGCTTAAAAAACATGCTGGCAAACCAAACTTTGCTTTATCGGACTATATAGCCCCTAAAAGCTCTGGGAAACAAGATTATATGGGATGTTTCTGTGTTACTACAGGTTTTGGAACCGAAGAAAAAGCAGCCGAATTCCAAAAGGACTTGGACGATTATAATTCTATAATGATTAAAGCTTTATCCGATCGTTTTGCCGAGGCTTATGCTGAATTTTTACACAAAAAAGTACGCACAAAAGACTGGGGATATGCTATTAACGAAGGCTTATCTAATCAAGAGTTAATTAAAGAATCCTACAAAGGTATACGTCCTGCCCCTGGTTACCCCGCTTGTCCAGACCATTTAGAAAAATTAACTATTTGGGAGGTTTTACAAGTAGAGGAAAAAATTGGAGTTACATTAACAGAAGGTTTAGCTATGTGGCCAGCGTCTTCTGTTTCTGGGTATTATTTTGGAAACGAAGAAGCCAAATATTTTGGACTGGGTAAAATAAAAACGGACCAAGTAAAAGACTTTGCAGAACGTAAAGAAATAGAATTAGAAAAAGCTGAAAAATGGTTAAGTCCTAATATAGCTTAGTTTAAGATTTCTTTTTATACTGTATATACAAAAAATAGGAGGGTTTTAAAATCCTTCTATTTTTTGTATATACAGTATAAATTAATAATTATTTTTCATCAAGTTGAATTTTCTTTCTTGTGTTGGCTAAACAAGCTTCACACCTATATCCATGCAATAAAATCCATAAACACCTATAGCTATCGGATTTCGAATTACACTTAAAATCCATAAAACCTGATATTCAACATTATAAACCTCTCCTTACCTGCCTAATAATTTCTTCTTTAAAAACTTTTTTCGAAGCTTCTTCTTTTTAAAGTCTTTAGAATAGCCTAATAACAACGTATATAGTTTATCAAAAGGTTCATTAGAAAGTGTCGCATAATGTAATGCAATCTCTTTAATCATTCTTTTCGACATCCACATTCTACGCAGGTTAAACATGCGATCTTCTATAGTCATTTCTTCGAACTTCATTCGGTTTAAATCAATCAAATAAAATTCGTATTTATTGGGTGCTACTTCTTTTATTAAAGTATTACCCGGAGAGTGATCTAAAAAATTAATACCTAAATTATGAAGCTTAAAAGAAAATTCTGTGAATTGTTTTATTATTTCATCTCTATTCTCATAAACAGGAGTATCTACGACCTCTCTATATTCAAAATCAAAATTAAAATGTTCGCAAATGTAAAAACTCTTTTGTAGTCCTAACCAATTCTTTTCTTCTATATAAGCAATAGGAAAAGGAGTCCTAATCCCCATATCTATTAATTTACTAGCATAAGTAAAAGAACGTTCTGCCTTCGATTTCCTAAAATAGGCATAAGCTATCGCATTAAACCATTTAGGGATTTTGTAGGACTTAATATTTACTTCTATTGTAGTGGTTTTTACTTTTTTTATCGTATTCCTACCTCCTTCGACTACATACGTCCCTACAGCATCAAAATTAGCTATAATCTTCTTTATTTCGCTTTGCAAAAAATAATACTTAGGGTGTAATAGCATATTTTGGTTTAAAAAATTAATCAAAGATATATGATTTTATATTTTATTTTGTGACAAAAACAATAAATTCGCCTTGTTAATATTTCGAATTTATGAAAAGAATTTTAGTCATTCAAAACAAGCGTATTGGAGACGTACTTATTGCTAGTGTAATTGCGGAAAATATAAAAAAAGTATATCCGCAATGTACAGTGGACTTCTTTGTTTATGACTATACTACTGGAGTTATCGAGAATAACCCATACATAGATAAAATTATTACAATACAGGAAAAAGAATTAAAAAAAATTGGAGGACTAATCCATTGGGTTTTAAAAATTAGAGCAGAGAAATATGATATCATTTTTGATCCATATTCAAAACTTCAGAGTAAAATAATATCCTTGTTTTCTGGTGCTTCGTTACGAATTGGTTTGGTTAAACTTAATAAAAAATTACCTCTTAATTTTTATACACAAGTGGTAAGACTATTAGAACAAAACACCCATATTTGTGGTAAAGCAATTGCTAACAGAGCTAATATGGTCGTTTCTGTTTTTGGACTAGATAATAATCTTATCGAATATGCTCCTAAAATTTTTCTTACTCCTAAAGAAAAACAATATCATAAACTTAAAGGCCACAATAAACCTGCTGTTATTATAGGCGTACTAGGTAGCACACCTATAAAATCTATGCCTGCTAAATATGTAGTGGAATTAGTAGATTATGTCTCCTCTAATTATAATGTTAATATTATTTTTAATTATGCTCCACATCAACGAGACGAAGCTTTAAAGATTTACAACCAATGTACAAATAAAGAAAATATTCTTTTCGATATTTACGAAGACAGTATTCGTGGATTTGTAACTTTAATGAGCCAATGTAAATTACTTATTTCTAACGAGGGTGGTAGTGTACATATTGCCAAGGCTTTAGATAAACCAACTTTTACTATTTTTTCTCCCTATATATTAAAAGAAGATTGGGCTAGTTTCGAGGATGGTATTAAACACACTTCTGTACATTTGTTAGAAGAAAAACCTTCTTTATACAAACATCTTACCTCTTCTGACTTTAAAAAAATAGAATCAAATCCTTCAGAAATGTATTCTAAATTAACACCAGAACTTATAATACCCAAATTGGAAGCCTTTTTATTTAGACATCTAAATAATCTATCCTAAAATAATTAGATCTGCTTTAAAATAACGTAGATCTAATTATTTATATTCGGAACAAGAACATCTATCTTAAAAATCCTCTATTTCTTTTTTTACCTTTTCTAAAGCTGATGCTATAATTTGATGCATATCGTAATATTTGTACTCCGCTAACCTTCCTCCAAAAATAACATTTGTTTCCTCTTCGCTACAACTTTTATATTGTTCGTATTTATCTTGATTTTCTTTATTATTTATCGGATAATAAGCTTCTTTTTTAGGAGTCCAATCTTCTGGGTATTCTTTGGTTATTACAGTGTGTTTCTGTTTTCCAAATTCGAAATGTTTATGCTCTATAATTCTAGTATACGGTTGTTCCAGATCGTTATAATTAATAACAGCATTACCTTGATAATTCTCTTCTTCAAGTATGGTACTTTCAAACCTAAGAGATCTATACTCTAATTGTCCAAACTTATAATTATAAAATTCGTCTATTTTACCTGTAAAAACTATTTTATGGGCTTGATCCATAAAATGGTTCTTATTTTTAAAAAAATCTTCTCCAGTTATTACTTCGACACCTTTAAGTAATCCATCTATAATTTTATTATAGCCTCCTACCGGTATTCCTTGATATGTATCGTTAAAATAATTGTTATTAAAGGTATATCTTACTGGTAATCTTTTTATAATAAAAGCAGGTAATTCTGTTGCTTTTTTACCCCATTGCTTTTCTGTATAATCTTTAATTAGTGTTTCGTACACATCTTTACCTACAAGAGACAAAGCTTGTTCTTCCAAATTTTTCGGGCTTTTTTTACCCCATTTTTTAATTTGACTTTCTATAATTGCTTTAGCCTCTACTGGTTTTTTTGTTCCCCATAGTTGGTAAAAAGTATTCATATTAAATGGTAAATTATACATCTTACCTTTAGATATCGATATTGGCGAATTCACATAATTATTAAATTCTGCAAATTGATTTACATAATCCCAGATTTTTTTACTGTTAGTATGAAAAATATGAGCACCATATTTATGAACATTTATACCTTTTACGTCTTCGCAGTATACATTTCCTCCCTTATGTTGCCTTTTATCAATTACTAAGCACTTCTTACCTGCCTTAGCCATTTCATGTGCAAAAACACTTCCAAATAAACCAGCTCCTACTATTAAATAGTCGTATTTTTTCATACTTTTATTTTCAACAAAATTAAAATTTATTTTCTTTTAAAACCACTCTAATCTTATGTATTACATCGCTAGAAATTACAAGTCTGTTTTTAATGCTGCAGGTAAAGCTAAAATAGATTGTGAAACTTCTTTAGAAAGGTTAGGTTTTAAAAACTTAGGTTTTAAACAGTCTTCTATACCCAATTCTGTTATAGGTACCTTGAAAAATTTCTTTGGCATTTCTTTAGCTTTAATTAGGCTACCATTAAATTCCACTCTTTGCACCCAATATCCAAATAGTAAATTTAGAAACTTAATTTTATCCATTGCAAAATTAAAAAGTTGTAAGGTTATTACCATAGTCCATGATGTAAAATGCTTAAAAGGAAGACAAGAAAATATAAATAAAGAACTTTCTCAAATTATTACTTCAGATGCTATAATAGTACATAACCAGTCTATGAAACAGTGGTTTTTGGAACAAAACACAAAAACACCGATAATAGTTCTGGGGATTTTTGATTATATCTCTGAAAAAAAACCTATTCAAAACCAAAATACTACTATTCCAAACCATTTTAGTATTGCTTATGCTGGTGGGTTTTCTGAAGGAAAGAACTCCTATATTTATAATTTTGATTTATTGGAAAACAAAAGTTATAATTTAAAATTATACGGAATAGGCTTTGACCCTCAAAAAAGAAAAGTTAATGAAAAAGAATCTATTATAAATTATCAAGGTTCTTTTCCATCGGATCAAATTGCTTATAATATCACTGCAGATTTTGGATTAATTTGGGATGGTGTTTCTACCGAATCGTGTAGTGGACAGTATGGCCAATACCTTAAATACAATAACCCACATAAAACTTCTCTTTATATTTTATGCGGCCTTCCTGTAATTGTATGGAAAGAGGCCGCTATAGCTTCCTTTATTTTAGAAAATAATTTAGGTATTAGTATTTCTAACTTAAAAGATTTAAATAAAACACTTGAAAGTATCTCTAAAGAAGATTATAGAGCTATGAAAGAAAATGTTATAAAGTTGCAAGATGATATTATGAGTGGAGAATTTATAAGTAGAGCCGTAAATAAATCTTTAGAGTTAATTTAAAACGACTTACTTACAGATCATTTAATAACCTAAATAGTAAACTTATAATATATAATTTTTCATAAGTCTAAAGTTAAAAATACTTCCTTTTCCTAACTTAGACTTTACACTAATCTCACCTTCGTGCATACGTATAATTTTTTCGCAATGTGCTAACCCTACTCCATCTCCACTTTGCGAATCATCTTTGGATTGAACTCTGCTGAAAATTTTAAAAATCTCTTCTTGATCTAATTCTGATATTCCAATTCCATTATCTTTAACAGAGAAGGAACTGTATTTGTCGTCCGAGAGAGAAGATATTTCTATTTTGGGAGTTATTCCCTTCTTACTATATTTAATGGCATTAGAGATTAAATTTTGAAACAACAACCTCAACTCTACAGGAAACGCTTTTATTGTGGGTAATTTATTTTGAATTGACACCTTAGCCTTAGAGCTAACTATGCTATTTCCTAAATCTTGAAGTACCGTATTTACCAACTCGTTAGTATTTACACTAACCCGTTTCGAATTTTGCCCTATTTGTATATGGGAAAGTAACGATCGTATTTGAGAAGATAACCTATCCACCGCTTGGTCTATGTAACTAATGTAATCTCTCCCTTTTTCATCTAATTTTTCCCTATAAAGTTTGTCCAATAAATCATTCGCAAATTTAATTGTTGCTAATGGCTCTTGTAAATCGTGCGAACATGTAGAAACTAATTGTTCTAATTCTGCATTAAGATTTTCTAAACGTTTACTCTTTTTGTTTAACTTTTTTTGAGTGTTTTTTAATTCTGATATATCTACTAATGTAGAACGGCTTAGCAGTACTTTCCCCTTTTCATCTCTTTGTGCTGTAGTATATAAAATTACAGGTATGGATCCTCCAGATTTTGTCTTTAACTCCATCTCTTCGCTATCAAGATAGCCTATACTTTTAAATTTTTCTATTAGAGTTAAACATTTTTCCTTTCTTTCTTTTGTAAAAATGGTGTGAACGGGACGCCCTATAATCTCTGTTTTAGATTGATATCCCATTTTGTTTATCGTATACAAATTACAGTCTGCAATTAAGCTTGTTTCTGGATTTACACTAAGATGCATTACTGGGTCGTTTTCAAAAAAAGAATTATACCTACTTTCGCTAAACTCTAACTGCCTCTTTGCCTCTTCAAAAGATTCATATCCATTGTTAACCTTATGTGTTTCTTCACATAAAACTTCTTGAGGTATAAATGTAACTATGAAATAAGATTGATTTAAGCTAGTTATTAAATTAGAAATAATCTTAACCTTCTTTTGTTGATTCTGGCAATTAAAATAAATTACATCTCTTTTTTCTGTACCATTACTTCTTAGGTTTTTTTGTAAATTTTCTAGCAATATATCTGAAACTAATTCTGGGAGTGCTTCTAAAATTTTAACATTTTCATATACATTATGAAAGCTTAAAGTTATATTATCTCCTATTGCTTCTGTAACACGATAAGACATATCTAAACGAACACATAATGCATTCATTTGCGACATAATCACCTCATTAAGTAACCTTTCTTGAGTTTCCATTTAATACCCTCTTAAGTTAAACAAGGTACAAAATTTATAATGTTTAATAATTAAATTAATTTAGCGATATCGCTTATTGTTAAAATCAAATAAAAAGAACTAAAAAACTGTTAATTTAATATCAAAACAGTGATATTTGAGACTCACCATCATCATCATCATCTGTTTTTTCTTTATTGTTAAGTTCTTCCTCGTCAGTTAATTCTTCATTGACTGGCTCCAATACCTCTTCTTCTTCGTAAACTAATGGCTCTAAGCTATTAATTTGTTTTACTTTTTCAGAAGTTAATTGATTTCCGATTGCCTTAATACCTTTTACATTAATAAATTCTGAAATATTTATTAGCTGATTAGGTTTTTGCTCTTTACCCCTGTGTTTGGTAAAAACAATTTCTATCTGGGGCAAATAATCAGTAGAGATTAGTTCTAAAAAAGAATCTGAATGATCCGAAATAACAACTTCTTCTTTATTGGTATTTTCTATTAAGAAACGCTTTACATAGTATCGTGCTTTTTCTCCGTCGTAATGTATAGCTGTAATAGGTTTTTTAGGGTTCCATTTTTCTAAAACTATCATATCAGCATCAAAATGAAGGGTCACTTCTGGAGTAATGGTTTTTACCAAACCTTTTTGATTGATAATTAATAATTTGTCAGACCCTTCGAATTGGCCTATTAACTCTCCTCTTCCATCCACATTTATACGCCTAACTGTATCGTCGAACCAAATTTTACGAGCTTGTAAGGTAGAAACTCCCGCTTGTTTTAATTCTATTTTTTTAACAGGGTATTTACTTACAGTATTTCCTTTAACTCCTCGCCCTTTTATTAGTAGATCTGAAAAATCCAAATCGAAGTTTAATTTTTTAACGCTTCCTACTTGTCTTAAATTTATCGAAACAACTTCGGCTTCTCCATTAGGGTTAGCCGTAAAATATAAAGCTTCGGAACCTGCTTTACCTTGTGTTAAATCGTACTCTTTATCTCTAGTTATAGAAGTTACTGCAAAACGTTTTACAAAGGCTCCACCCCCTCTACCATCTTTATAAATTAGATTGTAGATGGTGCGTTTATCTTTTTTCTTAAATACAGCTACGTGGATAATATTTTTACCTACAAAGGTTTTAGATCCTACTTTGGTAACCATCATTTTACCTTGTTTAGTAAAACAAATCACATCATCTATATCTGCACAATCGGCTACATACTCATCCCGTTTTAGCGAAGTCCCTACAAAACCTTCTTCTCTATTTACATATAACTTGGTGTTACGCATTACTACCTTAGTAGCCTCTATATCTTCAAATAAACGCAGTTCTGTTTTTCGCCCTTTGTCTTTACCGTAAGTAGTTTTTAACCTATTAAAATAACTTATAGCGTAATCTATTAAATTGGCTAGATGGTGTTCTTTTTCTGCAATTTCACCTTCTAGAGCATCAATTTTTTGTTGTGCTTTATCTATATCAAATTTAGAAATCCGTTTAATACGTATTTCTGTTAAACGGGTAATATCTTCTTCTGTTATGGCTCTTTTTAAATGGGTAATATGGGGTTGTAATCCTTTGTCTATTGCTTCTATTACTCCTGGCCAAGTTTCTTGATCTTCTATATCCCGGTAAATTCTATTTTCTATAAAAATACGCTCTAAAGAGGCAAAATGCCAATGCTCTTGTAGCTCGCTTAATTGTATTTGAAGTTCTAATCTTAATAATTTTAATGTATTATCGGTACTGCGACGTAACATTTCTGATACGCCAATAAAATGTGGCGTGTTTTCTTCGATTACACATCCTAATGGCGAAATGAAAACTTCACAACTGGTAAATGCATATAGTGCATCTATAGTTTTATCTGGAGATACATTACTAGGTAGATGAATTAAAATTTCTACCTCAGCAGCGGTATTATCTTCTATTTTCTTGATCTTAATTTTCCCCTTTTCATTCGCTTTTAATACCGACTCTATTAAAGAGGTTGTAGTGGTAGAAAAAGGAATTTCTGAAATTACTAAATGTGTTTTATCCCGCTGTTCTATTTTAGCCCTTACACGCACTTTTCCTCCTCGTAAACCATCGTTATAATTAGAAATATCTGCAATACCCGATGTTGGAAAGTCTGGATAAATAGTAAATCGTTTTCCTTGCAAATGTTTTATAGAAGCACCTATTAATTCTAAAAAATTATGAGGTAACACTTTAGTACTTAATCCTACAGCAATACCCTCTGCCCCTTGTGCTAATAATAAAGGAAACATCATAGGTAAATTAATAGGCTCTTTTTTACGACCATCGTAAGAGAGTTGCCAGTTGGTTATTTTTGGATTAAAAACAACATCCAAAGCAAATTTAGACAAGCGCGCTTCTATATACCTTGCTGCTGCAGCACGATCTCCTGTTAGAATATTACCCCAGTTCCCTTGCATGTCTATAAGTAAATCTTTCTGCCCCACTTGTACCATGGCATCGGATATACTAGCATCTCCGTGTGGATGGTACTGCATGGTATGCCCTACAATATTAGCTACTTTGTTGTAACGGCCGTCGTCTAGCTCTTTCATGGAATGTAGGATACGACGTTGTACGGGTTTTAACCCATCTTCTATAGCAGGCACGGCACGCTCTAAAATTACATACGAAGCATAGTCTAAAAACCAATCTTCGTACATCCCCGTAACTTTTTTAGTTACTTCCCCTTGTGGCTGCTCTGTTGTTTCTGAATGTGATTCTTCTTGATTGTAATTATCTTCCATACGTTATGCCTGCTCTTCTACTTTATCCAATTCTACTTTAAGATTCTTAATAATAAACTCCTGCCTATTAGGAGTATTTTTACCCATGTAAAACTCTAACATCTCCTCTATAGGTTTATCCTTATCCAACATTATCGGGTCTAAACGTATATCTTCTCCTATAAAATGTACGAATTCGTTAGGCGAAATTTCTCCTAATCCTTTAAATCGAGTAATTTCGGGTTTACTCCCTAGCTTACCAATAGCGTTAACCCGTTCTTGTTCCGAGTAACAATAAATGGTTTCCTTTTTATTTCTTACACGAAACAAAGGGGTTTGTAATATATATAAGTGTCCTTCTTTTATTAATTCTGGAAAGAATTGTAGGAAGAAGGTTATTAACAATAATCGAATGTGCATACCATCCACATCGGCATCGGTTGCAATTACAATATTGTTATATCGAAGGTCTTCTATAGATTCCTCTATATTTAATGCTGCTTGTAATAAGTTAAATTCTTCATTCTCGTACACTATCTTTTTAGTCATGTTATAGCAGTTTAATGGTTTTCCACGTAAACTAAACACTGCCTGTGTATTTACATCTCTAGATTTGGTAATGGATCCACTTGCCGAATCTCCCTCTGTTATAAATAAAGTGCTTTCTAAATATCTTGGATTTTTAGCATCGCCCAAATGCACACGACAATCTCTTAACTTCTTATTATGTAAGTTAGATTTTTTAGCACGGTCTTTGGCTAACTTTCTAATTCCAGATAACTCTTTACGCTCGCGTTCTGCTTGAAGAATTTTACGTTGTAAGGCCTCTGCCGTTTCTGTATTTTTATGAAGAAAATTATCTAAGTGTGTTTTTACAAAATCGTTAATATAGGTACGTACTGTTGGTAAATCCCCTCCCATGTCTGTAGAACCCAACTTGGTTTTTGTTTGACTTTCAAAAACAGG
>CALGNG010000221.1 GCA_937958735.1 uncultured Aquimarina sp.
CAAGCCATAGGCGAAGTATATGGTGGAACGCTTCGTAATTTAGATAAAGTATACCACGGTGTTGCTACAGAAATAAGTACGGTAGTAAGTAACGATTTATTGTTTAAAGGCTTAGAGGAAAAATTCGAAGTAGGACGTTACCACTCATGGGTAGTAGCTAAAGATGGATTTCCGCAAAATTTAGAAATCACCTCCGTAGACGAAAATGGACAAATAATGTCCCTACGTCATCGCGACTACGACGTTAGAGGAGTACAATTTCATCCAGAATCTGTATTAACACCAGACGGAATGCAAATGTTAGAAAACTGGGTAAACAATTAGTTGCATGTTAATAATTTATAGTTTTATATTTTCAGCAAAGTGTTATATAAAAGAACAGAAATTAATTTAAGAAATTAACCGTTTTAAAAATTAACTTTAAATTAATCGCAAAACCAGCAACCCAATAACCGATAATTAAAAAAATGAAAAATATACTTAATCGCCTAATTAACCACGAGGTATTAGATAAGCAAGAAGCAAAAAGCATTTTAGTAAATATATCCAATGGGAGTTACAATATTAGTCAAATAGCCGCTTTTTTAACCGTATACATGATGCGTAGCATTACTGTAGAAGAATTAGAAGGCTTTCGAGACGCGCTATTAGAACTCTGTGTAGCTGTAGATCTAAGCGCTTACAACCCTATAGACTTATGTGGAACAGGAGGCGATGGTAAAGACACCTTTAATATATCCACTCTATCCTCTTTTGTAGCCGCAGGAGCAGGGGTAAAAGTAACTAAACACGGTAACTATGGGGTTTCCTCTACCTGTGGAAGCTCCAATGTAATGGAATATTTAGGTATAAAGTTTAGTAATAATAAAGACTACCTAACCCGCAGTATAGAAGAAACAGGAATATGTGTATTACACGCCCCATTGTTTCACCCTGCCATGAAAAATGTAGCCCCTATTCGTAGAGAGTTAGGAGTAAAAACATTTTTTAATATGTTAGGTCCTATGGTAAACCCAGCATTTCCAACCAACCAAATGGTAGGAGTTTTTAATTTAGAGTTAGCCCGTATGTATGGCTACTTATACCAAAATGGAAATAAAAACTTTACCATACTACATGCCTTAGATGGTTATGACGAAATATCCTTAACAGGAAAAACAAAAACGATAACTAGATATTCCGAAAGTATGTTAACACCAGAAGACTTTGGAGTATCTTCCCTATTACAATCCCAAATAGTAGGAGGCGATACCATAGAAGCTTCAGCAAAAATATTTGTAGAAGTGTTAAGCGGAAAAGGAACCGAAGCACAAAATAATGTCGTTTGTGCCAATTCGGGTATGGCAATAGCCACCGTAGAAAACCTAACGCCAATACAAGGCTTCGAAAAAGCAAAAGAAAGCCTACTTAGCGGTAAAGGATTAGAAGTGCTAAAAAAAGTACAAGCGCTTAATTAGAGGAGAGCTAATAGATTTGAATTTGAATATTCAGATTTATTTTAGAATAAGAGAAGCAAAAAAATAGAGTTTAGTGCATGTTTTAAAACAGGATTATTTAAACCTATAAATAAAAAGCCAATTGCTAAAAGCTGATAGCCGAAAAGTAATTTGCCACAGCAAATAAAATGAATATATTAGATAAAATAGTAGCCGATAAGCGTATCGAAGTAGAGTTAAGAAAAGGACTTATACCAGTAAGTCAATTAGAAAATTCGATATTATTCGAACGCCCAACCATATCGTTAGCTAAAAAATTAAGAAATAGTACCACAGGTATTATTGCAGAGCACAAAAGGCGTTCTCCATCAAAATCTGTAATCAATCAAACCAGTTCTGTATGGGAAGTAGCCAAAGGGTACGAAACAGCAGGTGCTTGTGGGATGTCCGTACTAACCGATGGTAAATACTTTGGGGGATCGTTAGACGATTTGCTAACAGCAAGAGCCAGTAGTAACTTACCTTTATTACGAAAAGAATTTATAGTAGACCAATATCAATTACTAGAAGCTAAAGCCTATGGAGCCGATGTTTGTTTATTAATAGCAGCCTGTTTAACCCGTCAAGAAATAAAACACCTGTCAGAATTTGCTAAAAGCCTGCAATTAGATGTACTATTAGAAGTACATAATCAAGAAGAATTAGAAAAATCACTAATGCCATCTTTAGATATGTTAGGAGTAAACAACAGAAATTTAAAAACCTTTGAAGTAAGCTTAGAAACCAGTAAAAGTTTAAGCACACAAATCCCTAACGATTTTGTAAAAGTATCCGAAAGCGGTATTAGCAGTATCGAAGCCATTAAAGAACTACAGCCCTTTGGTTATCAGGGATTTCTTATTGGAGAAAATTTTATGAAAACGAATAACCCAGCACAAAGTGCTATTGATTTTATAAACATGATATAATTATAATGAAAAAAATTATTACTATTTGCTTGCTATTAATATCAATACAGTTTTTTTCTCAAGTTTCGGTAGGGCCTACTAATATTGGAAAAGCTAAAAAATTTAAAAAAGGTACTCTTGATAAATTTAAGGCTACAACTACTGTATTTGTGTTAAATGAAAAATATTCCGTTGAGGAGTATAACACTATTTTAAAACAGGTTTGGAATGTTACTCCATTTATAATTGTGAAACCTTCAGAATTTAATATTGTAAATTTTTTACATGATAAATATTCAATTTTTCAAATCAAAGGATTTACAAGAACTTCTACAAGCTCCAAAGGAACTACTTCTACGTCTCTATTTATTAATCTTGACCTTAATATGTATAATTCAAGTTTAATAGCAAAAAAACTTGAAAAACTATCTCCAAAAAGAATAGAAAAAAAGATTGATGGAATAATACAAGGTAATAGAATTAATTTAGCACAAATCCCTCTATATCCAAAAGATGAATTTGTTTTTAGTGGTAAAAGTTCTAAAGTAGACGCAATGTTTAAGGATGATGTTTTTTTTAATTATCATTTAGGATTATTAAAAAATTATTTCCAAAAAATAAACGAGTTACTAGAAAGAGAAACAGAGTATTGGTTATATAAAAGCGGTTATAATCTTGAACTTAATAGGC